>DATDCY010000001.1 GCA_036524115.1 bacterium
AGGCGTGCGGGTTGTCGCCGAGGAAGATCTCCTCCCGGACGAAGTCGGCCACCCGGGCGACGAGCGCCTCGTCGGACCGCGGGGTGCGGTCGAGCGCCGCATCCTCGAGGAGCCGGCGCTGGCGCCGGATCTCGTGCACGATCTCCCGGCTCGTCAGCGGACTCTTTCGATCGCTGCACAGGGGCGCCTTGAGCCGGCCGGCGATCCGGTCGAACTCGGCGAGGGCCTGGTCGCGGAAGAACGGCAGGCGCGTGATCAGCTCGCGCCACTGCTCGGCTTCGCCGCGCCAGAAGGACCCCTTGTCGCCCGACAGGTCCGCGGCGAGGTACAGGCCGTCGAACGAGCCGTTGGTGCTGACGGCGACGATCTCCGGCGCCACCGGCGGCAGCCCGCTGTCGCGCGCGAGCTTCGCAGCCAGCGCATCGAGCAGGTAGGGTGCGCCCTCGACCGGCCGCAGGAGCAGCTTGCGCTCCGGCTCGCCGTCCGCATCGAGCAGCTCCAGGGTGAAGGTCCGCTTTGACGACGTCTCCGGCCCCGTCTGCCGCCCGGCGACCAGCTCCATGACGGCGCTGCGGCGGCGGCCGCGCACGAGCAGATCGACCTTGCGCTTGTCGGAGGTCGCCGGCGCGTTGAGGCCGTTGTCCGCCGTATCGTTGAACCAGGCGTTGAAGTGCCGGACGTCGTTCCGCGAGAGCTCCAGCGCGTAGGAGGGCAGCCCAGCCGAGTAGATCCGGCTCTCGTGGAGCAGCGGGTTGAACAGGTCGACCGCGAGCAGCAGCGCCCCGTAGGTGTCGCGAAACGTCCGCGCGGCGTACAGCGCCGCCAGGCGCGCGAAGGCGCGGCTGGTCCCCAGCGAACGGCGCTGGCGGGCGAGGGCGCGTACCTCCTCGGGCGAGAGCGCCCGCGCCCAGACCGACACCTCGTCAAGGGCGAATGCCGCGGGCGGCGTCCAGCGGTCCTGGCCGAAGCACAGCTGGAGCGACTTGTGAACCAGCGGCTGGAGCGCCAGGCTCCCCTGCGGCTCCCCGTCGATATAGAGCCGGGCCGTGCCCGCCGCCTCGTCCACGGTGAAGGCGACGTGGCGGAAGCGCCCCGGCGCCGCCTCGATGGGCCACGCCAGCGGCTTCTGCCCGGGGAGCCGCAGCACGAGCTTGCCGCCCGCGACCGCCAGGTACTGGAAGATCTGCTGGTTCCTGACCTTCTCGGGAAAGCGCACCCAGCAGGAGAACGTGAACTGCGGACCAAGGGCCGGGAGGGGCACATCGGTCCGCACGAAGCTCTGCCGGCCGGGGCGGAACGCCCGCGCCGAGCCGTAGCGCCCCCGGACGATCCTGGTCCCGCCCGTCTCGACGTCGCGCCCGGAGACGCGGTTGCGCGGCCTGACCTCGTCGAAGTCCCAGTAGGCCAGCACGCCCGCGGCGCTCAGGCGGTTGCCGACGGCGGCGTCGGCGCGCGCGACGGAGCCGGCGAGCAGGTCGAGGAGGGCGTCCGCGCGGGCGACGAGCCCGACGATCGCCGCCAGGACCAGGCCCGCGGCAACCAGGGCCGGGAGGCGGCTGCGAAGCCTCATCCGGTCAGGCGACACCGCCGGGGCGGTTGAAGAAGACCTGGACGGAGGCCGACGGCGCCAGCTTGCGCAGCTCCTCCTGGAAGTCCGCGACCCCACCCTGGAAGTCGGCGAACGAGAACTGCAGGCTCGAGAGCCCGTCGCGGCTCACGGCGCTCTCGACGAAGCTGCGGCGCGCGTGGCGCCCCACGCACTCCTCGATCTGCCGCTGGCTGGCGGCCGCCTGCTCGTCGGCCAGCGTCACCAGGACGACGCCGTCGCGCCCGCGGCCGAGCCGCCCGCGCCCCAGGTGCACGGCGAAGAGCACGCCGGCCGCGAGCAGGTACAGGAAGAGCAGGAACTGGAAGTTGAACGTCGCGCAGATGATCGAGGCGGCGATGACGAGCATGATGAAGCCGACCTCCTCGGGTTCCTTGATCGGCGTGCGGAAGCGGATGATCGAGAGCGCGCCGAGCAGGCCGAGGGACAGCGGCAGCGAGACCTGGATGCAGATGAACAGCGAGGTGATCGAGATGCCCAGCAGCGGGAAGGCGCGGTTGATCTGGCTCCCCGTGCCCCGCCGCTCGTAGAAACGGGTGTAGAGCCAGCTGGCGACGAGCGAGGCGACGAGCGAGACGAGGATCGCGATCGCGAAGAGCATCGGGTTGATCCGCGCGGTCAGGTCCTGCACGTCCTTGATCCTCTGGAGCTGGTCGAACACGGTTCACTCCTCCTTGAGCAGGCGGGCGATGCAGGCCCCGTATTTTGAAAAGCTCCGCCAGCGCAGGCCCGCCGCCTGGAGCGTGGCCAGCCAGGGAATCGGCACGCGCCCCCCGTCCTTCACCTCGAGCACGATCGTCCCCGGCCTCGGGTCGCCGAGGCGCGGCAGCAGGCGCCCGTTGACCCGCCCGAGGCCGATCCCCGTGTCCAGGCAGACCCGCGAGAGCGTGAACGGGCAGATGAACCGCCGGCGGCGGTACTCCACGACGGCCGCCGGCTGCAGGCCCGGCGCGAGCCGCTCGCCGAGCGCCGGGGCGTGGCGCGCGAGGATCTCGCGGAACAGCGGGTGGTCGAGCGGCGCGCCGTCCAGCACGTCGCGCGGCGCGGTCACGACCACGCGCGGCTTGCGCCGCCCCTGGCCGAACTTGCGCTTGATCTCGAGGAACGCCTGCCGCAGCGCCGGGTCCGCCGACAGCTCGGGGTCGTACCAGCGCAGCCGGCACTTGGTCTTGACGAACTCGCCCTCGCGCTTCTCGCAGTAGGCGTCGAGCGCGGACGTGTCATAGTAGAGCGTGTACACCGTCGCGTCCGGGTGGACCGGGTCCGGCAGGCAGACGTGCCGCAGCCAGGCCAGGACCAGCTCCTCGCGGTCGGCCGGGGCGACGAACTTGCTCTCGGCGGACGTGATCCCCTCGTCCGCCTCCCCGGCAAGGGCGGACACACCCGCGAAGGAGGCCGCAGGGGTGGGCGGGGAGCGATGGTCCAGGACGTTCATCCGCGATAGTATAGCGCACCCGGACCGCAAAGTTGCTTGCCAATCGGGGCGCGCTTCGCTACGATGCAGCGCCATGTCTACGGCACAGTGCGGCCCGAAACGTGCGCTCTCCGCCCGCCTCGCGGCCGGTCTGGTCATGGCCGTCCTGATCGGTTTCGGGGGCTGCGGCGGCGACAGCGGGCCGGACTTCGGGGACAACGACCCCGAGCTGATCGTCGCGATCGGCGACAGCATCACGTTCGGCTACGGTGACATCGGCGTGACCGACTGCGTCCCGGCGTACCGCACGCTCGGCGGCTATCCCCCGCGCCTCGCCGCCCTGACGAACAAGCACGTGATCAACGCGGGCGTGTGCGGCGAGGACTCCTTCGGGGGCGTCGACCGCGTCCAGAGGCTCCTGGACCGCTGGCATCCCGGCGTGCTGCTCATCGACTACAGTCCGAACGACGTCATCAACGGGACGCACGCCCTCCTCGCCAACCTGCGCACGATGGCCCTGGCGGCGAAGCGGAACAAGACCGTCCCGGTGCTCGGCACGATGACCCCCGCCACCGGCGAGCACGGGGCCTGGATGCACTTCATCGAGGCCGGCAACGATGGGATCCGCGCGCTCTGCAACGAGCTGGACATCAGGTGCGCCGACCACTTCCAGAGCTTCGTCAGCGACCCCGGCTACG
Source organism: bacterium (assembly GCA_036524115.1). Taxonomy (NCBI): domain Bacteria; species bacterium. The sequence goes on from DATDCY010000001.1 coordinate 3,719, forward strand.
TCACGTCGCCCTACTTCCTGCTCTCGGAGGACGGCCTGCACCCCAACGCGGCCGGGTACTCGCTGATGGCGAGGACCTGGAGCGAGCAGCTGGAAAAGGTCTACTGACCGCGGCGGGTGAGCGTGCCCGTTCACCAGGAACCCCGCGCGCCGCACGGATCCGCAACCGCCGATGACGGGCCCCGCGCCGGGCTGCCCGGCCTGCGCGAGACGGCCCTCGTCGCGCTGCTGGCGCTGGCGCTGGCGCTGGCGTTCACCTGGCCGCTGGCGCGGCACTTCGCGACCGACATCCCGTACGCCGACCAGCCCGCGCCGGGCTATGAGCGGGTGACGCTGGCCCAGGGCGACCACCTGCAGATCTACTACCTGCTCTGGCTGCTGCAGGACAGCGTCCGCGAGGGACGCGCCCCCCTCTTCGACCCCTACCAGTTCCGCTACGGCGGCTACCGCGCTTTCTTCTTCCAGCCGTCGCTGCTCGCGCTGCTCGCCCTGCTGCTCGCCCCGCTCGGCGCCGTCGCCGCGTTCAACACCCTGATCCTGCTCTCCTTCGTCGTCGCGGGCTGCGCCACCTACGCGCTGCTGCGCCTCGGCACCGCCGACCGCTTCGCGGCGCTCGCCGGCGCGCTCGTGGTGGCGCTCTTTCCCTATCGGGTCGGGCAGCTCGCCGGCCATGTCAACGGCATGCTGACCGCCCTGGTGCCGCTGTTCCTGCTCTGCGTCGAGTGCGCGCTGCAGCGGCGGCGCTGGGGCGGGTGGGCGGCGGGAGCGATCGCCGCGTTCTTCTTCGCAGGCACCATGGAGTTCCACATCGCGTACCACCTCTCGCTGCTGTTCGCGTTCTACCTCCCCCTGCGCCTGCTCTTCCCGCTCGCCGGCTGGTTCGAGCCCGTGGCGGCCGCGCCCGCCGCGAACAGACGCGTCCCCGGGGCCCTGCTTGCCGCGGCCGGCGGTCTCGGCGCCGGCGTCGCCCTGTACGGCGCCATGGACCGCGCCCACGCCCTCGGCGAGCCGACCGGCTGGATTCTGACGCCGACGCTCGCGGCGCTCGCGGCCTGGGCGCTCTGGCGGCGCCTCGGGCGCGAGCTCGATGCGGTCCTGCCAGCGCCCGCGGCGCCCGCCGGCCTCGCCCGCGCGCTGGCACCGTTCGCGCTGCTCGGCCTCTACCCGCTCGTCCCGGTTGTCGGCGTGCCGCACGCGGGCAAGGCGCTGCTGGTTCTCGCCACGGTGGCATCGGCGCTCGCCGCCCGGCCGCTGGCCACCTCGCTCGGGACCCTGCGACTGCGGGCCGATGGCGCCGAGCGCTTGCGGCGGCTTGCCGCGCCCGTGGCCGTGCTGCTCGCCGGCGCGGCGGCCACCGTCGGCTTCCTGGCACTGACGCGGCGGCTCATCTTCAGGGGCTCGATCGCCTCGCACGGGCGGGCGTTCGGGGAAGTGCTCGCGTTCTCGCCGCGCCCGGAGGACCTCGTGCGCCGCTCCGCGACGGGCGGCGAGTACCTGGTCTACCTCGGCGTCGTGGCGCTGACGTTGGCGCTCGTCGGCCTGCTCGCCCGCCGGCACGGCGGCGAGGGCGCGCCATCGCGCGCCGATGGCTTCCACGGCGTCGCCGCGGCGCTCGCCGTGCTCCTCGCCGTGGGGCCGCACCTGCCCCAATTGCCGCTCTATCACCTGTTCTACGACGTGGTGCCCCTCTTCAACTCGCCGCGCGTCTCCGGCCGCATCCTCGCGGTCGGCGTCGTGCCGTTCGCCGTCACGGCGGCCGCCGGCCTGGAGATCCTGCGGCGGCACGTCCGGTACGGGGGCGCCCTCGCCGGCGTCGTGCTGCTGGCGCTGGTTGCCGACTACCTGCCGCGTCACGCCCCCGGCCTGACGACGCTGCCGCGCGAGCAGCCCGCCTACGACCGGCTCGCCCGGGAGCGCGCGCCCGGCGAGGTGGCGCTCGCCCTGCCGCTGTGGCCGGGGGACTCCGCGTGGTCCTCGGTCTACTTCTACTGGACAACGCGCTACCGCATCCCGTTCGTGAACGGCTATTCGCCAGCGGTGCCCCGCGACTACCTCGACCGGGTCTTCTGGCCGCTCTCGCCGCTGAACTTCGGCGAGATGGGGCAACCGGAGCGCGACCTCGCCCGCCGTCTCGGCGTGCGACACATCCTGCTCCACGAGGACGTGTACCCGGCGAAAGTCAGCCCGTTCCCGGCCGACCTCGCGGCGGCGCGGCTCGCGCGCTCCCGCTACCTCGAGGAGCTGATCTACGCCTCGCCCGTGCACCTCTACCGGCTGAGGGAGGAGCCGCTGCCGGACCAGGCGCCGCTGCCGACATCCCCGGTGGGCGTCCTCGTCGAGGGGGAGAACCGCCCGGGGGCCGAGGTCGTGGTCGACCCGCTCGCCTCGGGAGGTGCGGCCGGCCAGATTCCCGCGGGCGCGCCGGGCCACGCCGCGCGCTGGATTCCGCGACGCGCGCTTCCCGCCGGCGACTACCGGGTGACCGCGCGCTTCTTCCTGCCCGCGCCGGCCCCCGCGCCGGGGATCACCCTCCGGGTTCTGGACGCCGCCAGCGGCGAGGCGCTCCCGGCCGCGGGAGCGACGACCGTGCGAGGCGACGGCCGGGTGCTGGACGTCGAGGCGGGCGTGACCCTCGGCCACGTCACGCCGATCGCATTCGAGATCGCCAGCGAGCGGGCCGTGGACCTGGATTTCATCTCGATCCGTTTCGCCGAGCGGTCCGAGCCGGAGTTGCGCTTCGAGGTCGAGCAGATCGCTCACATCGGCAAGCCGGTAGCCGACCCCCAGGCGTCCGGCGGGCGCGCGGTGGCGATGGCGCCCGGATATCATCCGCGGGACCGCGCCTTCGCCGGGCCGGACCGCGTCCTCCCGGCGGGCCGCTGGATCGCGACGCTCTTCATGCGCGCGGCAGGACCTGGCGCCGGCGAGCGCTTCAGCGTGGGCATCTCGAACCAGTCCGCGCCGCTGGCGAGCGTCGCGCTCCCGTCCGGGGGAACGGGTCAGGGATTCACCCGCCTCGATCTCCCCTTCGTGCTCGAGCGCTCCGCGCCCGTCGCCTTCGGCGTGAACTTCGAGGGCGGGCGCGAGCTCATCTTCGACCGGATCGAGATCGCTGCGGCGCCGTAGCAGGGTGACCGGGGGAAACCATGGCACGGCCGACCGCCGACTCGCTGCTCGCCGCCGGAGAACTCGGGTTCGAATTCTTCCGCTCCTCGGGCCCCGGGGGGCAGAACGTCAACAAGGTTGAGACCGCCGTGCGGCTGCGCTTCGACCTCGCCGGCTCCGGCGCGCTGCCGCAGGCCGTGAAGGAGCGTCTCTTCGCGCGCGCCGGCGGCCGCATGACCACCGGCGGCGTCCTCGTGATCGAGGCGCAGCGCCACCGCACGCGCGAGGCCAACCGCCGGGACGCGCTGGCCCGTCTCGACCGGCTGATCGAGGACTGCTGGCGGCCGCCGGCGCCGCGCCGGCCGACGAGACCGACCCGTGCCGCGCGCGAACGCCGGCTCGGTGAAAAGAAGGGGCGGGCCGAGACCAAGCGGCTCCGCGCGCGCCCGGCGGACGCGGAGTGAGGGGCCCGGCGGGCCGGGTCCCGCCGCGGCTCTGCTAGAATCTCACGCACGATGCGGCACCCGCGGCTCCTCCGGCTGTTGCTGGCGTTCTGTGCCGTGCCCGGGGTGCTGGCGATCCCCGCCTGTGCCGGGGGCCCGCCCCCCGATCCCCGCACGCTCGTCGTCGGCCTCGAGGCGAACCCCACGAACCTCGACCCGCGCCTGGCCACCGGCGCCGCGGCCGTGCGCCTCATCCCGCTGCTCTTCAACTCGCTGCTGCGCCTCGACCCGTCGGGGCAGCCGCAGCCGGAGCTGGCGCTCTCCTGGGAGACGCCGTCGCCGACCGAGTACATCTTTCACCTGCGCGACGGCGTGCGCTTCCACGACGGGCGCCCGCTGACCGCGGCAGACGTCAAGTACACCTACGACTGGATGCGCGACCCGAAGAACCACTCGCCCAACCAGGGTGCGCTCGCCGTCGTCTCGGCGGTCGAGGCGCCCGACCCGGCGACGGTGCGCTTCTCGCTGAAGGAGCCCTTCGCCTCGTTCCTCTACAACCTGGCGCTCGGGATCGTCCCCGCGCACCTCGGGGACGCGCCCGGCTTCGCCGACGCCCCCGTGGGCAGCGGCCCCTTCCGCTGGGGCGAGTGGCGGCCGGGCGAGCGGCTCGTCCTGCTGGCCTTCGACGGCGCATGGGAGGGGCGCCCGCAGCTCGACCGCGTCGTCTTCCGGATCATCGCCAACGAGACCACGCGCCTGCTCGAGGCACGGCGGGGGCGCATCGACCTGCTCTGGAACAACGTGCCGCCGTACGCGGTGCCCTTCCTGCGCGAGGAGACCCGGCTCGCCGTCACGACGCGGCCGGGGATCACCTACCAGTACCTCGGCTTCAACCTCCGGGACCCCGTCCTGCGCGACCTGCGCGTGCGCCGCGCCATCGCCCACGCGATCGACCGCGACCGCATCGTGCGCGCGCTGTTCTTCGGCCTGGCGCGGCCGGCGGCGACGCTGCTGGCGCCGGAGAACTGGGCGCACGCGGCCGACGTGCCCGTGTTCGGGCACGACCCCGCGCTCGCGCGTCGCCTGCTGGACGAAGCCGGCTTGCCCGTGCGGCCCGACGGCGCGCGCTTCGCCCTCTCCTACAAGACCTCGACCGACCGCCAGGGGATCGAGATGGCCGACCTGATCGCCGAGGACCTCGCGGCGGTCGGCATCCGGGTCGAGCGCCGCTCGTACGAGTGGGGGACCTTCTACGGCGACATCAAGGCGGGCAACTTCCAGCTCTATTCCCTGCGCTGGGTGGGGATCACCGACCCGGACAACCTGCACTACATCTTCCACAGCGCGAGCGTGCCGCCCGCCGGCGCCAACCGCGGCCGCTACGCGAACGCCGAGGTCGACCGGCTGCTCGACGCCAGCCGCCGCGAGATGGACCCGGCGACGCGGCGCACCCAGCTCGTCGCCGCCCAGCGCCTGATCGCCGCGGACTGCGTCTACGTCAGCCTCTGGTACCCGGACGACATCTACGCGCTGGCCACCCGCTTCGAGGGGTTCGAGCCGTACCCCGGCGGGCAGTACACCTCGCTCAAGAAGGTGCACGCGCGGGAGGCTGCCAGGTGACGGGCATCGGCCGGCGCCTGCTGCTGCTCGTCCCGACGGTCCTCGGGGTGCTGACGCTCGTCTTCCTGCTCGTGCACCTGATCCCCGGCGACCCGGTGGAGGTCATGCTCGGCGAGACGGCCTCGCGTGCCGACCTGCAGCAGCTGCGCCACGACCTCGGCCTCGACCGCCCGCTCGGCCAGCAGTACCTGCGCTTTCTCGGCGGCCTCGGGCGCGGCGACCTCGGCCACTCGTACTTCTACCGCAAGCCCGTGCTCGCCGTGATCGGCGCGGCGCTGCCGGCCACGGCGCAGCTGGCCGCGGCCGCGCTGGCGGTGGCCCTGCTCATCGCGCTGCCGCTCGGCATCCTCGCCGCCGTCCGGCGCGACCGCCTCGCGGACCGGCTGACGCTCATCGGCTCGCTCGCCGGCATCTCGATGCCCAACTTCTGGCTCGGCCCGTTGCTGATCATCCTCTTCTCCTTCCGCCTCGGCTGGCTGCCGGTCAGCGGCCGGGAGGGCGCCGCCAGCCTCGTGCTGCCGGCGGCGACCCTGGGGATGGCGCTCGCGGCGATCCTCGTGCGCATGACGCGCGCCTCGATGCTGGACGTCCTCGGCGAGGAGTACCTGCGGACGGCGCGCGCCAAGGGCGTGGGCGAGCGCGCGGTGATCGCGCGCCACGCCCTGCGCAACGCGCTGCTGCCGGTGGTGACCATCGTCGGGCTGCAGTTCGGCGCGCTGCTCTCAGGCGCGGTGGTCACGGAGAACGTCTTTTCCTGGCCCGGCGTCGGCACGCTGCTGATCCAGGCGATCACCGCGCGCGACTACCCGCTCGTCCAGGGGTGCGTGCTCGTGATCTCGCTCTGCTACGTGGCGGTGAACTTCCTGACGGACGCGCTGTACTCCGTCATCGATCCGCGGGTGCGCACGTGAGCCATCGTCCCGCGTCCCGCTCCGGGGTCCTGGCGAAAATAGATCTGTCCCCATTTTCGCTGCCGGCGCGCATCGGCGCCCTGATGCTGGCGGCGATCCTCGCGCTGGGGCTGCTGGCGCCCCTGGTCTCCACCCGCGAACCCCTGCGCACCGACCTGGCCGGCGCCCTGCGCGGCCCCTCGAGCGGCCACCCCTTCGGCCAGGACCGGCTCGGCCGCGACGTCTTCGCGCAGGTCGCCTACGGCGCGCGGGCCTCGCTGGCGATCGCGGTCGCGGTGGTGGCCGTCACCGTCGTCGCCGGGGTCGCCATCGGCGCAGCGGCCGGCTACCTCGGCGGCGCCGCCGACGTCCTCGCGATGCGGGTCGCCGACATCTTCCTGGCCTTCCCGGGGATTCTGCTGGCGATCGCGCTCGCCGGCGTGCTCGGCCCGAACCTCGTGAACCTCGTCATCGCGCTCTCCGTGATGGGCTGGGTCGGCTACGCGCGGCTCGTGCGCGCCCAGGTGCTCGGCCTGCGCGAGCGCGAGTACGTCGCGGCGGCGCGCGCCGCCGGGGCGGGGCCGTGGCGGGTGATCGTGCGCCACATCCTCCCCAACGCCCTCTCGCCGGTGATCGTGCAGGCCACCTTCAGCGCCGCGGGGGTGATCATCGCGGAGTCGTCGCTCTCGTTCCTCGGGCTGGGCCCGCAGGACGTGCCGACGTGGGGCGGGCTGCTCTCCCAGGGCGCCGCCTACCTGCTGTACGCCCCGCACATCGCCTTCTTCCCGGGGCTGTTCATCATGCTGGCGGTGCTGGCCCTGAACCTCGTCGGGGACGCGCTGCGCGACGCACTGGACCCGAAGTCGCGCTGACGCGGCGCGAGGCGGCGTTGCAGACCGGCTCGGGACTCTGGTACAACCTGACACCGCCGCTCGGCCCGGGCGCGGCGCCACCCGAAAGCGGGGTATGACGACCGAAACGATGTCTCCTCTGCCAGCGCCGGAGACGGCGCCCCCCGCCCCGGCACCGCGCTGGAAGCGGCGCCTCGCGACCGCCCTGAAGGCCGCCGTCAGCGGGACGCTCCTGCTCGTGCTCGCGCGCCGCATCGACTGGGCGGAGCTGCGCGGGATGCTCGACAGGACCGATCCGGCCTGGCTGGCGCTCGCGGTGGCGGCCGGCATCGCCCCGCTCGCCGTCAGCACCTGGAAGTGGCGCATCCTGCTGCGGGCCACGGGCAGGCCGCTGCCGTTCGGCCGGCTGTTCAACCTCTACCTCGCCGGCCTCTTCGTGAACAACTTCCTCCCCTCGACCATCGGCGGCGACCTCTTCCGCAGCTACGAGGCGGGCAAGCAGGTCGGCGGGCAGGAGCACGTCCTGGCCTCGGTCTTCATGGAGCGCTTCACGGGCCTGACGGCGCTCACGGCCATCGCGCTGGTGGCGTTCGCGACCAACCTCTCGAGCTTCCGGGACCCGCGCTTCGCGCTGGCGCTGGGCGCGGGCGTCCTCGTCTACGTCGCTGTCGCGCTGGCCGTGGCGCTGCCGGGCCCGCTGGCCTTCGCGCTGCGGCGCTTCCCGGGCGGGCTCGCCGGGAGGCTGATCGGCAAGCTCGCGGCCGTCCAGGAGGCGATCCACGACTACGCCGGCCAGACGCGCGCCGTGGTCGCCGCGCTGGCGCTCTCGCTGCTCTTCCACCTCGGCGCCATGGCGTACATCGCCGTCGCCTCGCGCGCCTTCGGGATCGTGCTTCCCGTGCGGACGCTGCTGGTGATCGTGCCGGTGATCATGTTCGTCACCTCGCTGCCCGTCACCATCGGCGGCCTCGGCCTCATGGAGTGGGCCTACTTCTTCACCTTCGGCGCGAGCGGGGCCGGCGGCTCCCCCGGCCTGCTTGTCGGCCTGCTCATCCGCGCCAACTCGCTGCTCTACAGCCTCTGGGGCGGCGCCGTCTACGCGGCCCGCGGCCTGCGCCGGCCGCCCCCCGCGGAGAGCCGCCGCCCGCCAGGAGTGTGACGTGCGTCACTTTTGCGCTTGGGCGCAGATCGTAGTATTCTCCGCATGGGGGGGCTGACGTTGAGCATCAAGAACGAGATGGAGCAGCTCGTCCGCGAGGAGGTGGAGCGGGTGCGCTCCGCCGCGACGGAACAGCGCTGCTGGTGCTCGCTCTGCGAGACGGACATCGTGGCCCTGGCGCTGACGATGCTCCCGCCGCTCTACTGTCGGACCGAGACCTTCGGGCACGCCGCCGGCATCATCAAGGCCGGCAAGATCCGCGAGGCGGTCCAGGCGGCGATCAAGCGGGTCTCGCTGCGGCCGAAGCACCGGGTCGGGGCGCCGTCGCACCGCGGCACGGTCTCCCTGGTGAACTACACCTTCGAGGTCGGCACGGACATGGTCGGGCCGGCACTCGGGCGCGGGGCGAGCAGCTGCAGCTGCGAGAGCTGCCGCTCGGACACGCTGGCCTACGCGCTCAACCGCTACCCCGCCAAGTACGGCGTCACCGTCGACGGGCGGCGCAGCCTGCACCCGACGTACCTGGACTTCATGCGGCACGAGCTGGGGATGCTCATCGGGCAGGCCGCCCGCGTCGTCTCCTCCCACCCTCATCATTAGCCGGACGCCCATACGGGCGCATCAGCGCCCGGCGGGGCATCACGTCCGGCGAAGCCTTTCTGCGCGCGCTTCCAAGGGGGCTCCGCCCCGTATGGCGCGGCTGTCCCCGCTGTTACCCCCGAAGGACTGGTCGTGTTCCTTGCATCTGACCCGTCCGCAACGGGCGGGATTTTTCGTCCGGGCAAGGCGCCGAGGATGCGACCGCGGAGGCGTACTTTCCGTACGCCGCACAAGGAAACGACGAGGCAACGCAGCCCGGGCGGAAAAGACCCCCGCTGCGGGGCGTTGACGGCGCCCGTTTCACGGTGCTAGCGTCCCGCGCATGCCGGCCGCCGCACGCCACCCTGTCCTCGAGCGCTGGAAGCCCCGGGCCGCCGGGCGCACCCAGCTGCTGCTCGCCGCCGGCCTCTGGAGCGTCGTCGGCGCCGGCCTGCTGATCGTCGGCGTCCGCTGGACGCTGCGGGCGTTCGGACCGGGCTGGGGCGCGCCCGCCGCCGCGCTTGCCGCCGCCGCGGGCCTGCTGAAAGGGCGCTTCGTCCTCGACCGCGCCGCCGCACGCATCGCCGACCGCATCGAGAGCCGCGGCGACGGGCGGTGCGCCGGGGGCTTCCTCTCCGTGCGCAGCTGGCTGCTGGTGGCCCTGATGTCTGGCGCCGGGCGCCTGCTGCGCGGCGGGCTCGTGCCGCTGAAGGTCGTGGGCCCGCTCTACGCGGCCATCGGCGCCGGCCTGCTCTTTTCGAGCCGGATCGCGTGGGCGCGACGCCGCGCCGCGCACGATCCGCGCGCGCATCCCAGGGGCTTCGCTCCTTGACCGCCCGTCGGGGCATCCGCTATCGTTCCCGAATGGACGGGTCGGATTCGACCTCATGAACGGACGCCAGCGCATCCAGAAGGCCGCCATCGACGAGGCGGTCGCCTTCCTCAAGAAGGTCCCGCCCTTCCAGTTCCTCGAGGACCAGCCGCTGCGCGACCTGGCGCGCTCGATCGAGCTGGAGTACTACCCGACCGGCACCGTCATCCTCGAGCAGGGCGGGCCGCCGAGCGAGCACCTGCTCGTCGTCAAGAAGGGCGGCGCCAAGGTCTTCGTGCGTTCCGCCGAGAGCGAGGAGACCCTCGTCGACTACCGCGCGGAGGGCGACATCATCGGCTTCGTCTCGCTCTACACCGGCGACCGCTCCCGCACGAACGTCGTGGCCACCGGGGATACGATCTGCTATCTCGTCGGCAAGGCCGACTTCCGCCGCCTGCTCGATGCCCACCCGCTGATCCGCGAGTACCTGCACCGCGCCTTCCTCACGAAGTACCTCGACAAGACGATCCACGAGATGCGCACGCGCAGCGTCCTGGTCGGCGGCGGCGAGCGGCTGCTGTTCACGACGCCCGTGGGCGAGCTGGTCGGCGGGACGGTGGTCACGGCGCCGCTGGGCCTGACGATCCAGGCGGCCGCCGAGTTGATGTCGCGCAACCACATCAGCTCGCTGATCCTCGTCGACGGCGGCGGCGCGCCCGCGGGCATCATCACGGATCGGGACATCCGCGACAAGGTGGTCGCCGCGGACCGCGACGTCGCCGGCCCGGCCGCGGAGATCATGAGCGCGCCGCTGGTGACGGCGGACGCGCGCGACTACTGCTTCGAGGCGCTGCTGACCATGATCCGCCACAACATCCACCACGTGCTCGTCATGGAGTCCGGCGCCGTGAAGGGCATCATCACGAACCACGACCTGATGATCCTCCAGGGGACCTCGCCGCTCTCGGTCGTCCAGGAGGTCGAGCACCAGCAGGACATCCCCAGCCTCGCCGTCGCCTCGCGCAAGGTCTCGCAGATCGTCGGGCTGCTGCTCAAGGAGGGAGCGCGGGCGGCCAACATCACCCGCGTCGTCACCGAGCTCAACGACCGCATCGTGCGCCGCGTGCTCGAGATCGCCGAGCGCCGGGTCGGCCACCCGCCGGTGCGCTACGCCTGGCTGGCGCTCGGCTCCGAGGGGCGCGGCGAGCAGATCTTCCGCACGGACCAGGACAACGCGCTGATCCTCGACGACGTCCCGGACGCGGACCTCGCCGCGGAGGCGCTGCGCTGGGCCGGGGCGTTCGCCGCCTTCGCGAAGGAGGCGCTGATCGCCTGCGGCTTCCCGCCGTGCCCCGCGGGGCTCATGGCGGCCAACCCCACCTGGTGCCAGCCGCTGCGCACCTGGCGCCGCTACTTCTCGGAGTGGATCGTCAACCCGGGCGGCGGCGGGCCGCTGCAGTCGGCGATCTTCTTCGACTTCCGCGTCGTGCACGGCGAGGCGCTGCTCGGCGAGCGGCTGCGCGACCACGTCGTCGCGCAGCTGGCGGACCAGCGCGCCTTCCTCTCGTACGTCGTCAACCAGATCGTGACCAACCGCCCGCCCATCGGTTTCTTCGGCTCGTTCGTCGTGGAGAAAAGCGGCGAGCACAAGGACCAGCTCAACCTCAAGGCGCGCGGGATCAACCCGCTCGTCGACATGGTGCGTTTCTTCGCGCTGGAGAAGGGCTGCCGCGCGACCGGGACCCTCGAGCGGCTCGAGGCCCTGCGCGAGACCCACACCATCGTGCGCGAGCACGCCGAGGAGCTGGCCCAGGCGCTCGACTTCCTGCTGCTGCTGCGCGTGCACAGCCAGTTCCGGCAGGCGACCGACGGCGCGGAGATCGACAACTTCATCACGCCGAGCCGCCTGACGAACCTCGAGAAGCGCACGATCAAGGACGCCTTCCACCTCATCGCGCGGGTGCAGGACCAGGTGCTTGAGCGCTACAAGGCCTCCGTCCTCTGACAGAGCGGTGAAAGAAGCATCCGGGCCCCTTTGACCGCTCTGTCAAGCGAACAGGAGGCGTGAACGGGATGTGGCCGTTCCGGGGGAAGACGGAGGCGCGGCGCGAGCCGCTCGGCCCGCTCGCGGCGCGCTATGTCGTCATCGACACCGAGCTCACCGGCCTCGACGAGCGCCGGGACTCCATCGTCTCGCTCGGCGGCATCCGCGTCGTGGAGGGGCGGATCGACCTGGCCGACCGCTACTACGAGGTGGCGCGGCCGGCCGCCGAGCTGACGCCGACGAGCATCGTGCTGCACAACATCACCCCCGAGGAGACCAACGGCCGCCCGGAGATCGGCGGACTGCTCCAGGGCTTCCTCGACTTCTGCGGCCGCGACGTCGTTGTCGGGCACTTCGTCGAGATCGACCTGCAGTTCCTGGCCAAGGAGCTGGCGCGCGCCCATCTCCCGCCGCTGGCCAACCGCGCGGTCGACACCTGGCCGCTCTACGACTGGCTCGCCGGGCGGCCGCCGCTCGATGGCGGGGCGGGTCTGCCGCGCCTGCACGATCCGCGCCTGCACGAGCTGGCCCAGGCCCTCGATGTACCGCCGGCGCGCGAGCACCACGCGCTGACCGACGCCTTCGTCACGGCGCAGGTCTTCCAGCGGCTGCTGCTGCGTCTCCCGCGCTGGGAGGTCGGGACGCTGGACCAGCTGCTGCGCATCGGCGACCCGGTGCGCGCGCGCGAGGGCGGCCACCGTGACGACGCGACGGCGCCCCTCGCGTAGCCATCATGGTCGCGCTGCTGCAGACCACCCTCGCCTCGCTGACCGCGGTGGCGGCGCGGCTCGTGCGCCGCTCCAAGCGGATCGTCGTGGCCATCAGCTTCGGGCTCTGCGTGCTGATCCTCGCCCTCGGCTCGCTCTCCTACCGCTCGGTGAAGGAGGTCGTGACGGAGGACTTCAACCAGCAGCAGCTGGTGCTGGCCCAGTACGCGGCGCGCCAGATCAGCCACAGCCTCGCCATGCTCCGCAAGGAGCTGCGCCTGCTCGGGCGGGCGCCGGCGCTCCAGTACCAGGAGCGGCTCGCGATCGCCGGGCGCCTCGAGAGCGCGTTCATGAGCGTGAAGGACGACGGGGCGGCGCAGCTGCGCTTCGTCACCGCGCCGGGCGGGCTCGTCCACCTCTACGACGGCCCCGGCTACCGCCGCGCCGCGCCCGACGCCGAGGACACGCTGCACCTGCTCTGGGCCGCGGACCCCGCCAACCGCGACAAGGTCCTCGTCACGCCGGTCACGCCGGTCGCGGACCGTCCCGGGGTGCTGCTGATGCGCATGGTGCACCCGGTCTGGCAGGACGCGATCGACGAGTCCCACCCGACGCCGACGCGGGCGTTCGCCGGCGCGCTCGTCTTCGTCGTCAACGCCGTCGAGCTCACCGGCGCGGTGACGCGCGACATCCGCTCGGGCCGGACCGGCTACGCCTGGGTCATCGACGGCAGCGGCACCTTCCTGCACCACCAGGAGGCGTCCTTCATCGGGAAGAACGCCTTCGAGGCGCGCGCCGAGAAGATGCCGACGATCTCGTTCGCCCGCATCAACGAGATCCAGAAGACGCTCATGCTCGCCGGCAAGGAGGGGACGAGCTGGTACATCTCGGGGTGGCACCTGGGCGTCGAGGGGAAGGTCCGCAAGCTCATCGCCTACGCGCCGATCCGGGTGGCCGACCAGGAGGGCGGGCCCGTCTGGTCGGTCGCGGTCGTCGCCCCGATCGCGGAGGTCGAGGGGCAGATCCACGCGATCCAGATGCGCGGCACGCTGCTGCAGGCGGTGATCATCGCGGTCTTCGTGCTCGGCACGGCCGTCATCGTCTCGCTCATGGCGCGCTGGTCCGACGAGCTCGAGCGCGAGGTCGCCCACCAGACCGCGGAGCTGACCAAGTCCGAGCAGCGCTACCGCTCGCTCGTCGAGAACGCGGGGGACGCGATCTTCACCGCCGACCGCGCCGGCACGGTCCTCTCGATCAACGCCTCCGGCGCCAAGCTGCTGCGCCGCCCCGCCGAGGAGATCGTCGGCCACAATCTCTCCGAGCTCCTCACCTGTCCGACGGCCGAGGAGCCGCTGCTGGCCATCGACGAGGTCTTCGAGAGCCGCAAGGGCCGGCAGATCACGCACCTGGTCAAGCTCGGGGACCGCGAGCTGTGGCTGGACACCAACTTCCGGCGGCTGCTCGACGAGGAGGGGAACATCTACGCGGTGCTCGGCATCGCCCGGGACATCACCGACCGCAAGCTCATCGAGGAGCAGAGCTACAACACGGAGAAGCTCGCGTCGCTCGGCACGCTCGCCGCGGGCGTGGCACACGAGATCAACAACCCGCTCACGGTCATCCTCGGCTTCACCGACCTGCTGCTCGAGAAGGCGGAGAAGGGGTCGGAGACCGAGGAGGCGCTGCGGACCATCGAGACGTACGGCAACAAGGCGCGCAAGGTCGTCGAGAACCTGCTGACGTTCGCGCGCCGCAAGGAGCACAGCGAGGACGAGGTCGACGTCAACGCCTGCCTGGAGGCGGTCCTCGCGGTGCTCGGCAACTACCTGCTCGTCAACCGCATCTCGATCCGCAGCCACGAGCTGGCGCCGGGCCTGCCGCCGGTGCGCGGGGACGCCGACGAGCTGCAGCAGGTCTTCCTGAACATCATCAACAACGCGGTCTACGCCATGAAGACGGAGGGCGGCGGCGAGCTCAGCGTCCAGACGCGGGTCGGCGAGGGGGGCAGCTGCGTCGAGGTGCTCATCTCGGACACCGGTCCGGGCATCCCGCCGGAGGTGCGCACGCGGATCTTCGACCCGCTGTTCACGACGAAGAAGGTCGGCGAGGGCACGGGCCTCGGCCTCTCCGTCTCGTACGGGATCGTCGCGCGCCACCGCGGCACGATCGCCGTGGAGACGGCGACCGCCGCGGAGTCGAAGCACCCGGGCACGACGTTCATCATCACGCTGCCGGCAGTCGTGCGTGAGAAGGCCGGCGGTGGGGGTGCGGCGTGAGGTCTCTGAACTCCGCGCTCGACCGCAGCATGTCCGGCCCTGCGTTCGAAACGCACAACTCGCCCTGCGGGCTCAGACAGTGCGTTTCGCCCCTGCGGGGACACTCCGGTCCGAACGCTGCGGGACCCGAGCGCTCCGCAATGAGCCCTCCCGCCGCACCCCCACCGCCTTCCGAGCTGGTGCCGGCGGGAGAAGAGTCGCTACAATCCGGGGAACTGACTGGGCGCAGGGGTGGCGCGAAGCGGGGGCCCCCCGGCGGCGCACAGCGGAGCGAGCACCGACGGGGGTGCGCAGCGACAGGACCCCGCAGCCCGCACGCACACGGAGGGGAATGACCATGGCACGGATACTGGCCGTCGACGACGAGCCCGGGATGCTCAAGCTGCTCGCCATGATCGTGCGCGAGAAGACGGCGCACGCCATCGAGACCACGAACAACCCCGTCGAGGCCGTGCAGATCGTGCGCCGCGGCGGGATCGACCTTGTCATCGCCGACCTGAAGATGCCCGGCCTTGACGGCAGCGAGCTGCTCGAGGCGATCCGGGCCTTCTCCGAGGTCCCCGTGATCATCATCACCGCGTTCGGCACGGAGGAGGCGGCCGCCGAGGTCCGGGAGAAGGGCGTCTTCGACTTCATCCTCAAGCCCTTCCGCAAGGAGCAGATCGTGCTCGCGATCGAGCGCGCCCTGGCCTGGGCGGCGCTCCAGCGCGAGAACCGGACGCTCAGGGAGCGGCTGGAGCCCTCGGCCTGACACGGATCGGCCACCCTTGTAATTTTCGTTTATGGTCTTATCATTAATCCTGACCACAAAAGGGGGAGGGAAATGCCGTGAGCAGAAGGGTCGGCAGCAGGTCGGTGTTCCTGACGGTGATCACTTTGTTTCTGGCGGTGGCGTTCTCGGCTGGAATCGCTCTTTCACAGGAACTGGCCCTCAATCCCGGCACCGTTGCTTCGGACGGCGGGAATCTGACTGTCGCGGCGGAGGCGACGTTCACCGCCAGCTACCCGAGCAGGGGCTCGGGGATGCTGGCGGCGGGCGGGGTAACGCAGATCCCCGAGGCAGAGTTGAACGTGCCCACGATGGATGAACACCTGGGCCTCCAGACCGAGTCCATCATCGGCGTCGACAGCCGCCTTCGGGTCGGCACCACGACGACGTACCCGAGCCGGGCGATCGTCTATCTCTACGTGGTCTTCCCGAATACTGCCGCGTACTCGTGCACCGGCTGGATGATCGGTCCCCGCACGGTTGCGACCGCCGGCCACTGCGTCTACAGTGCCGGCGACGGCGGCTGGGCCACCAGCATCAAGGCCTACCCAGGCCGCAACGGCTCGACAGCACCCTACGGCTACCGCTGGGGTTATCGCGTCTTCAGCCCCCCGGGCTGGACCGGCTCGGCCAGCCAGTTCTACGACTACGGGGCGATCCAGCTCGCCGGGACGGCGATCGGCAACACCACCGGCTGGTTCGGCTTCCGGTGGCAGACCAGCAACTCTTTCCCCGGCTACTTCACGGTGCGCGGCTACCCGGGCGACAAGATCGGTACGCTCGCCGCCACCATGTGGACCATGAACGGGGCCGTGCTGGCAGGGGGTACCCCGACCACGACGTACGGCAAGAAGCTGTGGTACCTGATGGACACCTACGGCGGGCAGAGCGGCTCACCGATCTACCAGACATGGGGGGGGCAGTGCTGCTACGGCGTCGGCATCCACGCCTATGGTGCGGCCGCATGGCCCGGCCCGACGCCGCCGTACAACAGCGGGACTAGGATTACCTCGGCGGTCTTCGCCAACTTGCTCAACTGGAGGAATTGGGTCTACCCGTAGCGCGGCCGGATCCGAACGGGGCCCCCGTCCCGCAGGTAGCGGGGCGGGGGCTCTTGCGCTTACAGACCCGAGGGGAGGACACGATGGATGGCGCGCGGCACATCCTGGGGCTGGCCGCCCTCGCGGCGGGGCTACTCATGGCGGTCAACGCGCGTGCGGGCGCAGGCGATGAGCCTGTGTCCGACGGGGGGGCGACCCGCCGGCCTCCCGTGCGCGCCTTCGTCGGCGTCAGGGGCGTCGTCACCGACACCGCCGGCGCTCCGCTGGCCGAGGTGGGCATCGCGGTGACCGCCGGCACGAGCCCCGTGCCGGAAATGCTGCGCCTGACCGCCCCGGACGGCAGCTACTCCTGGCCGCTTCCCCCCGGGACATACTCCCTGACCGCCAGCCCCACTCTGGGCGGCTATCGCCCGCAGACGTTGGAGGTGACGGTGCCGGAGGGCGGGACCGCGCGGCTGGACTTCCAGCTTCAAGCCGAGCCCTGAGACACGCGGGCGGCGCGCCGATCAGGCCCGGCCGCAGACCCGCTCGATCTCACGCGCGGTCGCCCCGGCCAGCGCGCCTACCGGAAACTCCTGGACGATGCGCTCCCGGCAGCGGGCGCCGCGCGCCCGCCGATCGTCCGCCGGCTCGGCCAGCAGCCTGAGCAGACCCCCCGCGAGGGCGGCCGGGTCCTCCGGGGGGACGACGATCCCCTCGGCGCCGACGATGCGCGCCGCGTCGCCGACGTCCGTGACCACGCACGGCACGCCGCAGGCCATGGCCTCGCCGACGACGTTCGGGAAGCCCTCACCGCGCGAGGAGAGCGCCAGCACGTCGAGCGCCCCGTACACCGCGGGCATGTCGGAACGGGCGCCGGCCCACACCAGCGCCCGCTCCAATCCCAGTTGCGCCGCCAGCGCGCGCAGCCCCTCGGCGTGCGGCGTCGAGCCCTCCCCGACGCAGACGAACCGGGCGCCGGGATCTTCCCGCAGCACGAGCGCCGCCGCGCGGAGGAAGGTCCCGTGGTCCTTCATCGGGTCCAGCCGGCCGACGATTCCGGCGAGCCGCGCGCCGGGATTGACCCCCCACTCGGCCCGCACGCGGCGCCGGCCTTCCGGGTCCGGGCGAAAGCGGCCGGTGTCGATCCCGTTGGAGACGACCGCGGCGTTGCGCCGCGAGAACCCCCGCGACAGCGCGTAGTCGCGGCCGGCGAAGGAGTTGTAGATGACCAGGTCCGCCGCGCGCGACGCCATCGCCGCCATGCGCCAGACCCGCGCCTCGGAACGGGCATAGCGCGTGAAATCCATGTAGGAGGAGCGCACGCCGAAGACGACCTTCGCCCCGCCGAGGCGGCCGCCAGCCAGCGCGTAGAGATTGGCGATGTCGAGCGAGCCGTAGATCGCGTCGATGCGCGCGCCGCGGATCAGGCGCACCAGCCGCGCGAGCGGGCCGGCGAGGTCCCAGGGGCCGGTCTTGCCGAGGGAGACGAGCCGGACGCCGGGAAGCGCCCCGACCGCGGCACGCAGGGGACCGCGGTCGTAGAGCACCGCCACGGTGATGTCGAAACGCGATCGGTCCAGCCCGCCCGCGAGCTCGACCAGCTGCCGTTCCGCCCCGCCGGCCTCGAGGGACCGCGCCAGCAGGAGCAACCGCAGCGGCTCAGACGCCGACGTGCCGCCCGATGGCCCGCCGGACCGCGGTGCTCTGGTCAACGAACCTGCCGCCGACTTCGAAGCCGGCCCGCCCCGGCAGCTCGCGGACCCACGCCGTCCTCCCGAACGAGCGCACCGGCTGTTCGCCGGGGACGATCAGCTCGAGCAGGAGGCCCGCCTTCGGGCGCAGGCCGCCGGTGCACTGGAAGCGCAAGCCGTCCAGGCTCAGGTCGCGGACGTTTCCCTCGCGGTAGCCGTTCTTGCCGGCGACCGGGATGACGCGGTAGCGCATCGGGAAGACGCGGTTGACGCGCGGCGAGCGGCGGCGTTCCCCGTTGGCGTTCATGGCGCCCACTATCCCTTACCGTCTCGCGCCTTGTCAACGGGCAACTTGCTTTCCATCCCCGCACGCCGGCATTGACAAGACCGCGGGAATGCTTGAGAATTCTTTCGGCAACGAGCAGCGGACCCGGAGGAGCTTCTCAGCCATGCCAAACGCCCAGTCGCGCGCCGCGCGCAGGACCATCGGCGAGTTCGAGCGCGACATCGATGATCTCGCCGCCGGCGTCACGGACCTCGGGCGCTGCCTGCCGGCCTTCGCGGCCACGCTCTCGACGTTTCTCGAAGGCGCCGACGTGACCCTCCACCTCTACGAGGAGGAGGACGACGAGATGATCCTGCGGGGCGCGACGCGCAGGATCTCGTTTTCCGGCGAGCCGCCGCGGTTCGCCGCCGAGGGCTCGGTCCCGGGCCTGGCGATGGCCGAGCGCCGCATCGTCTCGCTCACCGAGGACCCCCGCGCCCCCGGCGGGAAGCTCCGCGCCGAGGAGCACATCGTCCCGCTCGCGGCGGGGAACCGTCCGCTCGGCACGGTGACGGTTGCCCGCGTGGCGGCCGAGTCGATCTCGCCGGTGCGCCTGGACCGCGCCCGGCGCGGCATCCTGCGCTTCGCCGAGGCGCTCGCGAAGGCCCGCGACGAGGAGATCCTCTCCCGCCGGATGAACCGCCTCTCGGCGATCAACGAGTTCGGCGTCATCCTCGTTTCCACGCTCGGCCTCGAGGAGGTGCCGGCGCTCGCGACGGCGATGACCTCCTTCATCATGGGGTCCGAGGGGTGCGTGCTGCGGCTGCGCGACGCGAAGACCGGCCAGAGCGCCGTCAAGGACGCGCACGGCCTGCGCGACGCCGCCTCGAGCCGCGAGATCCTGCGGCTGGAGGCCCGCGCCGCGGAGGCGGTGCTGCGCAGCGGCAAGCCCCTGCTCGTGCGGGACGCCGCGCGCGACGAGCGCTTCAGCGACTGCGCGGAGCGGGTGCGGACCTTCATCTGCTCGCCGCTTGCCGGCGCGGAGGGGACGATCGGGACCCTCACGCTCTTCAACAAGGACCCCGGCAGCGCGCTCGTGCCGCCCCGCTTCGGCCCGGACGACCAGGAGGTGCTCCTGCACCTGGTGCGCTACGTCGAGAAGGCGATCGCGAACGCCACCCTGCTGGCGCGGACCCGCGAGCTCTCCGAGCGCGACGAGCTGACCGGCCTCCCCGACCGCGCGAGCTTCCGCTCGCGGCTGCTCTCGGAGATCAGCCGCGCCCGCCGCTTCCAGCTGCGCATCTCGCTGGTCATCTGCGAGGTGCTCCCCCCCGCTCCGGAGACCGCCGGCAACGGCGCCATGGAGGAGATGGTGCGCAGCGCCGCCCAGGCGATCCGCACCGCGCTGCGCGACTACGACACCGTCGCCCGGATCTCCGACCGCGCGTTCGGCATCATTCTGCCGCAGATGCAGAACGGGGCGGCGAGCCCGATCGCGCGGATCCAGGCGGCGATCGAGAAGGAGATCGAAGCGCACCGCGCCGCGACCACGGCCCCCCAGGTGCGGGTGCGCTTCTCGCACGCGAGCTTCCCGGACGACGGCACGAGCGGCGAGCAGATCCTCTCGCGGCTCGAGCAGCCGGGCTAGGGCTCCCGCCCCTCCCCGTCCGGCACGACCAGCGGCACCTTCTGGAGCCTCTTGTAATAGAAGTGCTGCCCGTAGAGGACCGCGACCGGGTTGTGGCCGGTGACCCGGTCCTTGCAGACGAGCGTCGTCACCGGCGCACGCGAGTGCTTCGCGAAGAGCATGTCGTGGCCGACGCACAGCCCGACGATGACGTTCACGTCGGTGCCGGCGCGGTTGCACAGCTCGGCCTGCGCGATCGGGTTGCAGGCCGGCTCGAAGGTGCCGGGGCGCACCTTGTCGTGCTCCGCGAGCCCGAGGCGCAGCTTGTCGATGCTGCCGGCCTTGCAGCAGACCGAGAGCGGCTCGAGCCCCTGCGCCGCGAGGATGCGCGAGAGCTCCTCCGTCTCGCTCAGCAGGCCGATGCAGGTGGCGATGCCGACCTTGCGCCAGCCCATGAGCTTGGCGAGCGCGATCGTGTCCTCGACGCGGGTCCAGCGGGCCGTCACGGTGCCGGTGCCGGGGGTCTTCTCGTAGCAGAGCCCCTCGACCCGGCCCGCCGCCAGCGCGAGACGCGCGTCCTCGCCGTCGCCGGCGTACGTCGCGAACGCCGCCTCGATGAGATCCGCGTCCGTGCCCCCGGGGCAGTGCGCCGGCCGCGGCGGTGCCGTGGCCGGGTCGCCGCTCCAGCAGTTGGTCGTGCCGGTCTTCGCCCACACGGCGCTGCAGCGGCCGCAGGCGAGCTTCCCGGGCGCCCTCTCGTCGCTCATTCCGCCGCCGATCCTAGCACTTCGCCGGTGGGCGGTACAGGCTCGCCGGCCGGCTTCAGGTGCTCGCGCACGAACTCGTCGCGGTACCAGTTGGTCACGGCGTCGTTGAACATGGCCATGTCCAGCTGCTTGGTGTAGGCGGTGAGCCGCCCGAGCGCCTCGAGCGTGCGCTCGAGCGCGGGACGGCGGTACTTGGCGGCCTGCGCGCGGATCACGTCCTCGGCCACCCGCACCTGGAAGTCCATGCTCGCGAGGATCTCGGCGATCAACCGCACGCGGCGAAGGCGCCGGTCGACCGCCGCGCCGCCGCCCTTGAAGAAGAAGCGCACGTAGTTGTCGTTGAGCCGCTCGCCGACCCAGGCCTCGACCTGCGAGAAATGGTAGCCGAGGCGGATCGAGAAGTTCATGTAGTTGGCGCCGACCAGCGCCAGGCTCTTCTCCGCGGTGCCGCGCAGCTCCTCCTCCGAGATCGTGGCCGTGTGCGCCATCATCCCGAGAAGGCCCTTCACGTCGGCGGCGCGCGGCTCCGGCCAGGTCATCGCGCGCATCCCCCGCAGCAGCGCCGCGAACGGCACCGAAAGGACCGCCTCGGGCTCCACGGCGCGGCCGCCGCGCGACGCGAGCCCCCCGCCGAGGTCCAGCAGGTGGATGGCGACCGGGATTCCCGCCCGCAGCACGACGGCCCGCGCGCCGCCCTCGCCGAGCCCCTCGCCGAGCGCGAACATGGCGTCCATCGCCTTCTCGTGCGCATAGCGGGTGATGTCGTGGAAGGTCCGGCAGGCGTCCGGGCGGAACCCCTCGCCCGACGGGTCCGTGAGGTGCAGCGGCGTGATCCGCTCGAGCGCCCGCCCGAGCGCCAGCAGCAGCGGCGTGCCCTCGAGCACCTCGCGGCGGCCGGCGGCGTGGCGCAGCAGCTCCTCCACGCGCCCCTCGTAGACGTTGCCGTTGAAGGCGTCGACGGTCACCTCGGCGCCCGGCTGGAGCACGGACGTCGCGCTCTCGGTGTCCAGCAGCGCCGGGACGCGGTACTCCCGCGCCAGCGAGGCCAGGTGACCCGTCGCCGAGCCGACGTCCGTGACCAGGGCCGCGGCGCGCGGGAGCGCCGCCGCCAGGCCGACGCCCGTGGTGCGCGCCACGAGCACCGCGCCCGCGGGAAAGTCAGCGGCCTCCGCGTCGGAGCGCACGAGCACGACGGGCCCGGCGCCGACGCCCTTGCAGGCCACGACGCCGCGCTCGATGAGGATGCGCCGCCCCGGCACCCGTCGCGGCGGGGCGGAGGCCGGCGTCGCGGCGATCAGCTGCAGCGGGCGCGACTGGAGGATCCAGAGCTTCCCGGCCCCGTCGAGCGCCCACTCCACGTCCTGCGGACGCCCGAAGTGCCGCTCGAGCGTGGCGCCGTGGCGGACCAACTCCGCGGCCTGGGCGTCGGTGAGGCAGGAGGCGGCCCGCTCGCCCTCGTCCACGGGCTCGCTGCGCACGCCGCCGGCGGCGTCCGCCACCTCGCGGACGGACTTTTCGACGATCCTGCGGCCGACCACCGCGCCGGTAGCCCGGTCGAGCGTGAAGGTGTCCGTGTGCGCCGCGCCTTCGACCACCGTCGTGCCGAGCCCCCAGGCGCCGTTGGCGATCATGACCTCGCGCCCCGGATCGAGCGGATCGCGGGTGTAGAGCACGCCCGCCGCGCGCGCCTCGACCATACGCATCACGCCCACCGCCATGGCCATCTCCTCCTCCGCGAAGCCCTTGGTGCGGTAGTAGAAGATGGCGCGCGGCGTGAAGAGGCTGCCGAGAACATCGCAGTAGCGGCGGAGCACCTGCGCAGCCGGCACGTTGAGGAAGGTTGCGTACTGCCCCGCGAAGCTGAACTCGCCGTCCTCCCAGACCGCGCTGCTGCGCACCGCGAGGCCCTGGGCTCCCCCGTCCGCGAGGTCGGCCGCGGCCGCGCTGATCGCGCCGGCGATCTCCGCCGGCAGCGGTGCCGCCGCGA
This sequence comes from bacterium, assembly GCA_036524115.1. Lineage (NCBI taxonomy): Bacteria > bacterium. Next base: position 26,352 of record DATDCY010000001.1, read on the forward strand.
TGAGTGCACGGATCTCCTCGCTCGCCCGCTCCATGTCCTCGAGCGCGTCCACTCTGAGTCCCGCCAGCCGTGCGCGCACCTGGTCGAGGATGCCCGAGTCCGCCATGAAGCGCGCAAACGCCGCCGCCGTGACGACGAAGCCGGGAGGCACCGGCAGCGAGAGGTCGGCGGCGAGGCGTCCGAGGTGCCCCATCTTGCCGCCGGCGAGGTGCGCCGTCTCGGCGCTGATCTCGGCCAGGCGCAGCACCGGCGGCCCGCTTATGTCTATCCGCGCACCGCGCAGCGCTTCGTTCACCGCTGCGTCGATTGCCGCGTGCGCCCTGAGCAGGCCGGGATGGGGGCTACCCGTGAGCGTCTGCAGATGCTCGACGAGATGGCGCACATCGCCTGAGAGTCCCGCAACCGTCGTCCTGAGGTAGGCGCGATCGAACAGATACTCGCCGGAGCGTTTCTCTTCCAGATCCGCCATCGTCGCGAGCGCGGCGTTGTTTTCTTCGAGCAGGTGCTGGAATGCGGCGAGCTTCTCCGCGAGCGGATCCGGCGGGCCCGCGCCGCGGGCGCCCGGTTCGGCCCGTTTCCTGAAGAGATCGATCAGCTTTGCCACGCTGCCATTATAGGGCGTGTCGCGCTGATGCGAAATCCAACCTTCGTCCGCATCTTGCAGAATATTTTTATAATGATTGACTTCGCATTGTTATATAATTATAATGTTTGATGTGTTTCACAAATTCATGGTTATGAATATGGCCCGGTAATGGTGAACCATCGGGCCAAGAGAGGCAAGAAATGACGGGAATGGCGGACACGAAGACCCAGACGCAGGTTGACCGCGAGAACCCGCAGAAGCTCTACCTTCAGCTCTACGGGATCATCAAGGGGAAGATCGAGCGCGGCGAGTGGCCGGTCGAGTCGCAGATTCCGACCGAGGAGGAACTCTGCCGCCTCTTCGAGGTCAGCAAGGCGACGGTCAGGATCGCGGTGGCCGAGCTGGTGCGCGAGGGCTACCTGCGCCGCCACCAAGGCAAGGGGACCTTCGTCTGCAAGCGCGTGATCCCCGAGGGCCTCTCGATGCTCACGAGCTTCAAGGAGAACATGCTCGAGGCGGGGGTCGACTTCGAGACGCGGGTGCTCGCGCAGACCGTGATGATGCTGACCGACGACCTGGACCTCAAGCTCGACGTCGCCGAGGACAAGCACATCATCTACGTCAAGCGGGTGCGCCTCGTCGGCGAGGAGCCCGTGCTGCTCCAGGAGACGTACCTGCCGCACGCCGTGTGCCCGGCGCTGCTGGCCGAGACGCTCGAGGGCCAGCAGTCGGTGCTCGAGCTGCTCGAGCGGCTCTGCGCCGTGCGGGTGACCCGCGTGCGCGACTACATCGAGGTCATCGCGCTCGCGCCCGAGGAGGCCGACGTCCTCGGTCTCCCCGCCGGCTCCCCGGCGCTGCTGCTGGAGCAGTACTTCTACGCCGGCGAGTCGCAGGTCATGTACACTCGCTCCGTCAAGCGGCCGGAGCGGTTCCGGTTCTTCATCGAGTTCGAGCGCAAGTGACCCGCGGCAGCGTCAAAGGAGACAAAGCGATGGCAGCACCCGTCACCGTCCGGGAGATCATGGTCGACGTCTTCGAGTACCCCCACATCCCCTACTGGTTCACGCTGCGCCAGGCCGCGGGGATCGTGCGCAACACGCTGCTGCAGGGCGAGAAGCACGTCCAGCCGCTGATCGTCCTGGTCTTCGACGAGAAGTACAACCTCGTCGGCATGGCGAGCCTGCGCGAGATCATCAGGGGCCTCGAGCCGCTCTGGTCGGGCGCCGGGGCGGGCGGAACGGACGGCGGCAAGCCGCCGGCGGAGGCCCCGGTCGCGACCGTCATGCGCCAGGCGCAGGCGTTCCTCCCGCCGGAGGCCGCGGTGGCGGACGCGGCGCGCCTCATCGTCGAGCAGGGGCTCGAGCTGGTGCCGGTGCTCGAGGACGGCAAGAAGCTCATCGGCGTGGTCCGCTGGCAGGAGGTGTTCCGGGAGTGTTCCCGGCTGGCGCTCGGGGGGTGAGCTGCAGGTGGTGAGACTGAGCATTCACCAGCGGTTCTTCGCCGGCTTCGTCGCGGCGCTGGCCGGCGGCGCGCTCGTCGCCGTCCTCGCCTTTGCCGGGCTCGGCGAGGCCGGCACCGCAGCCGCGGCGCTCACGCTGGGGGTGCTGCTCTCGGCGGGCATCCTCGCCGCGCACCGGCTGGCGGCCCGGATCAGCTCGCCGCTGCGACAGCTCGAGGAGGCGATGCACCGGGTCGCCGAGGGCGACTTCTCCGCGGCCGCCCCGGGCCCGACCCACGACGCGGAGATCGCCTCGCTCGCGGCCTCCTTCACCCAGATGCGCGAGCGGCTCAAGGACACGATGATCTCCCTCGAGCTGGCGGTCGAGAACCTCCACGACAAGCAGGAGCAGCTCGTCGAGGTCGAGAAGCTCGCCTCGCTCGGGCGCGTCGCGGCCGGCGTCGCCCACGAGATCAACAACCCGCTGGCCGTCATCAACGAGAAGGCCGGGCTGCTCCAGGACTTCCTCGCCATCTCCGGCGACTTCGCGAACCGGGGGCGCTTCGGGCCGCTGCTCGAGGGGATCCTCGACAGCGTCAAGCGCTGCCGCGCGATCACCCACCGGCTCCTGGGCTTTGCGCGGCGCGTCGAGGTCACGGTCGAGCCGGTCGACCTGAACGCCGAGGTGCGCCGGGTCTGCGAGTACCTCGAGGGCGACCGCGGCGCCAAGGACGCGCGCCTCGAGCTGCATCTCGCCGCGGAGCTGCCGGTGGCGCACACCGACCGCATCGAGTTCGAGCAGGTGCTCGTGAACATCATCAAGAACGCGATCGACGCCGTGCGCCCCGGTGGCTGGATCGGCCTGACGACGCGCGCGAAGAACCAGCGCTGGCTGCAGGTCGTCGTCGCGGACAACGGCCCCGGCATCCCCCCCGAGCAGCTCAAGCGGCTGTTCGAGCCGTTCTTCACCACCAAGGAGAAGGGCAAGGGGACCGGTCTCGGCCTCTTCGTCTCGCGCGGCATCATGAAGAAGCTCGGCGGCCGGATCCTCGTCGAGAGCGCGGTGGGTGTCGGCACGAACTTCACCCTGGAGCTGCCCGTGCGCAACGTCGCCCAGGAGCTGCAAGATGCCACCTAAGGCGAAGGTCCTGCTCGTCGACGACGAGCGCGAGTTCGCGGAGGCCCTCGCCGAGCGCCTGCGGCTGCGCGGGTACGAGGCGCAGGCGGCGTTCTGCGCCGCCGCGGCCCTCGAGGCGGCGGCCGCCGCGCCCTTCGACGTGGTGCTCCTGGACCTCAACCTTCCCGGCGTGCGCGGCGTCGAGCTGCTGCTGCTGCTGCGACAGGCGCTGCCGCACGCCGAGGTCATCCTGCTCACCGGCCACCTCGACCTCGCCGACAAGATCGAGGGGGTGCGCCTGGACGCGTTCGGGACGCTCCTCAAGCCCGTGGAGCTGCCGGAGCTCATTGCCAAGATCGACGCCGCGCAGGCGAAACGGGTGGCGCATGCCGGGCACTGAGGCGGCCGTGGAGCGCGCGCTGCGCTCGTTCGCCGCGGCGGCCCTGGCGGAGGCCGCGCACGAGCTGAGCAACCGGCTCGCGACGATGCGCGAGACCGTGGGGCTGCTCGACGACCTGGCCCGCGCGGGCAAGGCCGGCGCCGCGGGCACGGCGCGGGCGCACGGCGCGCTCGACGACCAGGTCGCGCGCGCCCTGAATGTCGTGCGTACCCTCGCCAGCCTCGGCGGCGCCCTCGGCGGCGCGGACAGCTCGTTCGACGCGGCCGCCGCGGTGGGCGACCTGCTGGCGCTCACCGAGCGGCGCATGCA
>DATDCY010000002.1 GCA_036524115.1 bacterium
GGGGGCGATGCGTGACCGGCGCGCGGCGCCTGGCCGGGGCGCTCGCCGCGCTGGCGCTCGCCCTCGGGGCCACGGCCGCGCCGGCCGCGGACGCTGACGTCCTGCTGCGGGAGGAATTCACGAGCCTCGACGCCTGGCGGCCGCTGACGTTCCCGAAGATCGCGCGCCACTCGACGTACACCATCGCCACCGGTCCGGGGTCCGGGACCTGGCTGCGGGCCGAGAGCGACTGCTCGGCGTCGGGCATCGTCTGGAACGCGCAGTACGACGTCCGCGCGTACCCGCGGCTGCGCTGGCGTTGGCGCATCGAGAACGTCTACGCGAAGGGCGACGTCACCACGAAGAGCGGCGACGACTACCCGATCCGGCTCTACGTCCTGTTCCCGTACGACCCGTCTGCGGCGTCGGCCGGGCGGCGCCTGAAGTACGCCCTGGCGAAGGCGGTCTACGGGGAGTACCCGCCGGACAGCGGGATCAGCTACGTCTGGGAGAGCCGGGAGGGCGCGGCGGAATGGGTCCCAAGCCCCTACACCGGCTCGGTCGCGATGTTCCTCAACGAGAAGGGCCCGGCGCGCGCCGGCCAGTGGATCGAGGAGGAGGCGGACGTGCTCGCCGACTACCGCAAGGCCTTCGGCAAGGACCCGCCGCGGACGGCGAGCCTTGCCGTGATGAACGACTCCGACAACACCTGCGAGAGGTCCGTCTCCTTCGTGGACTGGATCGAGATCTCCCGCCCCGCCCCCTAGGCCGGGTAGGCGCCGCTGATGTAGGCCTCGATCTTCCCGAGGCGCGCCTCCTGGTCGGCGAGCAGCGCCTTGACGAGGTCGCCGATCGAGACGATGCCGACGAGCATGCCGTCGGAGACCACGGGGAGGTGGCGCAGGCAGCGGCCGGTCATGACCGCCATGCACTCGGCGATGCTCGTCCCGGTCGAGACGGTGATCGCCGGCGCGCCCATGATCTCCTCGACCACGGTCTCCCGCGAGGCCTTGCCGATGAGGATCACCTTGCGGGCGTAGTCGCGCTCGGAGAGGACGCCGACCACCCGTCCGCCGTCGACGACGACCAGCGCACCGACGTTCTTCTCCGCCATCTGGCTGAGCGCGTCGTAGACCGAATCCCTGGGCCCGACGGTCAGGACCTCGCGCCGGCGCTTCTGCACGAGGACGTCGCGCACCAGCATCGACCCCGAGTCGCACTTCGGAAGGTACGACGCGATGTCGTCGATCTCTCTTTCCTGCCGTGAAGCCTCGCCCATTTGTCCCTCCTTATCGAGCCGGATTGAAGTCTTTTCGTTCCCTACCAGCCAACATAACAATGGGGGAGAATTTGGCAAGTGAAAATTTCACAAGTGAAATGATGAACAGGTCGGCCGCGGGAAAACCCCTTGGACGGGGCCTCCCGCGGCCGGGAAGGATGGGCGCTTTCGAAGCGCTACTTCGCCTGGTGCAGCTCCATTCCGCACTTGCAGGTGCCGGGCTTGTCCGAGACCGTGGCGCAGCCGCAGGCGCCGGCGCAGTTGCAGAAATAGAGGCCGGTGCCCTTGAGGTCGATCTTCTTCACCGCCTTGCCGCAGCCGCACTTGCTGTGGTCCTTGGGGTCGATCTTGCAGGTGCAGTCCGGCCCGCAGGGACAGACCAGCGCGGTGCTGCCCTCGATGAACAGCACGTGCCCCCCGGCCATCTCTTTGCCGCAGCCGCACTTGCCGGGCTTGGTCGCAACGGCGTTGCACTTGCACTCCGGGCCGCAGTTGCACCAGTAGATGACGCTCGACTGCTGGGGCGCCTTCTCCGCGCCGGCGGGCGCTCCCTGCGGGCAGTTCGGGCACGGCGGGCACGGCCCCTTGCCCTCCTCGCAGGGATGGTGCTTCCCCCCGTGGGCGCAGGCGCCGACGACGAGCGCGGCGGCGATCGCGACGAACAGCATGACGGCTCTCTTCAAGATGCTTCCCTCCCCTGTGGCGGTTTGCCTGCACGGCGGGCGGCGGCGCCCGCGCCTCTTAACCGAAGGAACAGACGTACTCCGCGACGCCGGCCTCGACGGCGATGTCGAAGGCCGAATTGCCGGGCACCGCGAACGCGGCCCCGGCGCCGTACTCGCGCCAGGCGCTCTCGCCCTTGAGGCGCGCGCGGCAGGCGCCGGCGACGATCGCCATCACCTCCGGGGCGCCGGTGGTGAAGGTGTACGAGCCGGGGTAGATCAGCCCGATCGTCTTCTTCGAGCCGTCGGGGAAGAGCACCGTGTGGCTCACGACCTTCCCGTCGAAGTAGACGTTGGCCTTGGTGACGACGGCGACGCCGTCGAACCGCTCGGGTGCGCTGGTCATCCGCGCTCCTCCTTTCGCGGGCGCTACGCCCGCCGGGACAGGTTCAGGTACTCGGCAATCGCGTCCGCCGATGCCGGCAGGTCGACCGGCCGGTTCTGCAGCTGGGGCCGCGGCGTCACCTCGTAGTCCGCCGGCAGGCTCCCGTCGAAGTACTTCTGCTGGAAGTCCGCGAACTTGAGGTGGTGCGCCGTCGAGTCGACCACGACGCGCATCCCGGGCTCGACCACCTTCGCGCGCAGCGCCGCCGCGAGGCCCGCGACGCCCTCGCCGCCCTGCGTGCAGATCACGTGGCCGTGGCGGTTCGCGGTGAGCATGGCGTCCATGATCTCCTGCTCCGTGACCTCGACGGCCACGAAGCGCTCACGGAAGTGCTCCTCCACCAGCCGGCGCACCTTCGGGAAGGAGACCGGGTTGCCGATCATCGCGGCCTGGGCGACGCTCGAGCGCACCTTCACCGGCGCGTAGCTGCCGCTGCTCCGCCAGAGGTACACCGGGTTCGCGTGCCGGCTCTGCACGCCGACGACCAGCGGCAGCGCCGGGATCATGCCGAGGCGCAGCAGGTCGAGGAAGCCCTCCATCACCGCGGTGACGTTGCCGGCGTTGCCGATCGGCACCACCACCGCGAGGTCCTCCGTCCGCCAGTCCGCGTCGAGGGCGACCTCGTACGCGTAGGACTTCTGGCCGTTGATGCGCACCGGGTTCTTCGAGTTGAGGAGGAAGACCTGGTAGTCGCGCGAGAGCTCCTCGACGATGCGCATGCAGTCGTCGAAGACGCCGGGGACCTGGATCACGGTCGCGCCGCTTCCCAGCGGCTGCGAGAGTTGCTGCGGTGTGACCTTGCCGGCGGGCAGCAGCACGACGGACTTCACCGCGCCCTCGGGCAGGTACGCCAGATACAGTGCCGCCGCGGCCGAGGTGTCGCCCGTGGAGGCGCAGATGCCGAGCACGTCGCGCGCGCCCCAGCGCCGGATCGCGTGGTTGAGGTACGAGATCGCCGAGGCCATGCCGCGGTCCTTGAAGGAGGCCGACGGGTTGAGCCCGTCGTACTTGATGGAGAACGGCGCGCCGACCGCCGCGGCGAGGTCCGCGTTGGCCGGGATCACCGGCGTGTGCCCCTCGCCGAGCCAGATGACGTCCTCCGGGGGCACGACCGGGAGGATCAGCTCGTGGAAGCGGAAGATCCCCTTGAGCGACTGCGGCTCGCGTGCCAGCGCGCGGTAGGCGAACAATCGCTGCCAGAAGGCGCCGCCCTTCGCCTTGAGGGCGTCGAACGCGAGGTCGCGCAGCGAGAGCAGCCCGCCGCAGCGCGGGCAGGTGTACGCGAACTTCTCGATGGGGTGGCGCGCGTCGCACGAGACGCACTCGTAGACGACCTCGCCCCGGTAGGTCGGGACGAGGGCGCCGCGGATGTCCTCGGGAAACTCGATCATGGGCGCATCCTCCTCTGCCGGGCAGCGCAGGTCACCCCGCGCGCACGCCGAGGGTACCACGGAACGCCGCCGCGCGGGCGCGCTCAGGGCCCGGTGGGTGCGGTCTCCTGGTCCGGGAGCGCCGCCAGGTGCGGGAGGTTGCGCCAGCGCTCGCGCTGGTCCAGGCCGTAGCCGACCAGGAACCGGTCGGGGACCTCGAAGCCGACGTAGCGCAACGGCAACTTCGTCAGGCGCCGGACGCGCCGGTCGAGCAGCGCGCAGACCGCAAGACTCGCGGGGTCGCGCGCGCCGAGGTTCTTCACGAGGTAGCCGAGCGTGAGGCCGGTGTCCACGATGTCCTCCACGACGAGCACGTCGCGGCCGGTGACCGCGATGTCGAGGTCCTTCTCGATGCGCACCGCGCCGCCGCGGCGGCCGGCGCCGTAGCGGGTGATCGCCATGAAGTCGACGTTGACCGGCACCGTGATCTGTCGCGCCAGGTCCGCGAGGAAGACGAAC
>DATDCY010000003.1 GCA_036524115.1 bacterium
TGCGCCCGCCGTGGTCGACGACCTGGGCTTCGACGCCGGCGTCCCGGCCCGTCCCTCGCCCGCAGCGGCGGCCGCGGCCGGCGGCGTCTCGCCGGCGGAGATCGACGGCCTCTTCGAGAGCATCCTCGACGAGGAGCCCGGGGAGGAAGGCGGGTGAGCGGCGGCGCCGGGGGCGTGACGCTGCGCAAGGCGATCATCAAGGACGTGGCCCGGATCCAGGCCCTCGTCAATCACTACGCGTCCAAGGAGACGATGCTCGGGCTGTCGCTCTCCGAGATCTACGAGCAGATCCGGGATTTCACGGTCGCGGAGGGGCCGCGCCGCGCCCTCATCGGCGTGTGCGCCCTGCACGTCATCTGGGACGACCTCGCGGAGATCCGCTCGCTCGCGGTGGACCCGAAGATCCGCCGCCGCGGCGTCGGCCGCGCGCTCGTGGAGCGCTGCATCGAGGAGGCGCGCGGGCTGAGCATCCCCAAGGTGTTCGCGCTCACGTACCAGGCCGACTTCTTCCGGCACATCGGCTTCGAGCGGGTGGACAAGGCCGACCTGCCGCACAAGGTCTGGCGCGACTGCCTCAAGTGCTCGAAGTTCCCGAACTGCGACGAGACGGCCGTCCTCAGGGTCCTCTGAACCGCGTCGCCATGTCGCCTCCGTCGTTCCCCGCGAGCGGCCGCATCGAGGAGCACTCGCTCGCCGCCGTCCTGTTCGCGCTCCTGCGCGAGGGACGCGACGGGTGCCTGACGGTCACCCGCGGCGGGATCACGCGCCGGCTCTACCTGCGCGGCGGGATGATCATCTACAGCAGCTCGACGAAGCGGACGGACCGCCTCGGCGAGATCCTCATCGTCCAGGGCAAGCTCACCCGCGCCGACCACCGGCGCTACTGGGAGGAGAGCCGGTCCGGGAACCGCAAGCTCGGCATCACCCTCGTGCTCAACGGCGTGATCACGCTCTCCGACCTCTACCAGGCGGTCTCGGCGCAGGTGGTCACCATCCTCGACCGCCTCCAGAAGATGCGCTCGGGGGAGTTCGTCTTCGAGGAGGGGCGCAAGCCGGCCCCCGGCACCGTGCTCCTGCGCATCCCGCTGGCGCTCTATCTCCACGACGGCGCGCGGCGCCGGGCGGGGCGGGCGGCGCCCGGGATGCCAGGCGCGGGGGCGGCCGCCGTCCCGCCCGACGCCGTGCCCGCGGACGAGGAGGAGACGATCGTCCTGCGCGAGGAGGACTTCGGGGCGGAAGCCACGATCAGCTTCGAGGAGGCGCGGCGCCTCGAGGCCGTCGACGAGGCCTCCTTCCTCGTGCAGGAGCTGCGGCGCCGGCTCGGGGGCGGCCCGCACGCGTTGCTCGGCGTCCCGGACGACGCCGACGCCGCGGCCGCCCAGGCGGCCTACGCGAAGATCGGGGCGGTCCTCGGCCCCGGTTCCGTGCCGGCGGGCTGCCCGCCGACTCTCCAGAAGGAGGCGCAGGAGGTCTTCGACCGGGTGACCGAGGCCTTCGAGGCGCTCACCGGCGGGCGCCGGCGCAAGCAGCCGGCGCCGGAGCCGCGTCCGCCGGGGCGGGTGGTCCCGAAGGCCGAGGCCGACCCCGCGCGCCGCTACTGGGCGATCGGCCGCGACTGGCTCGCCAAGCGCAACTACTGGCAGGCCGCCGACGCCCTGCGCCAGGCGGTGCGCCTGCGCCCCGAGGAGCCCGGCTTCCGCCAGCAGCTCGGCCTCGCGCTGATGCAGATCAAGCGCCTGCCCGAGGCCGAGGAACACCTGCTCGAGGCGGCGCGCCTGGACCCGGGCAACGCGGCGCACTACGTCGCCCTCGGGAGGGTCTACCGGGCCGGCCGGCTCTACCGCAAGGCGCGCGAGGCGTTCGGGCGGGCGCAGCGCATCGACCCGTCCAGCCGGGCGGCGCGCGCGGAGCTCGCGGACCTGCCGGCGGACTCCGAAGGGCGGGCCGACGGCATCATCCGGAAGATCTTCCGGTGAGGGGGGCGGTGGTCCGGGCGTGAAGCCACGCATCCTGGTGGTGGACGACGAGGCCGGCCTGCGGGAGGTCTTCGCGGCCCTGCTCGACGTCGAGGGCTACGACGCGGTGCCCTGCGCGGGCGACGCGGATGTCACGGCGGCGCTCGCGACCGGCCCGGTCGACATGGCGTTCGTCGACATCACCCTCGCGGGCGAGTCGGGGATCGATGTGCTCACGCACCTGCGCGAGCGCCTGCCGCTGTGCCCCGTGATCATGATCACCGGCGCGCCGACCATCGACACCGCCACCGAGGCGCTGCGCCGCGGGGCGTTCGACTACATCGTCAAGCCGGTGCGCCAGGACACCCTGGTGCACGCCTGCCGCCTCGGCCTCGAGCACAAGGCGCTGCTCGAGGAGCGGGAGGCCTACCGCGCCAACCTCGAGGCGATATTCAAGGGCATGCGCGACCTGGTCGTGATGGTCGACGACCGGATGCGCGTCGTGGAGGCCAACCGCTCCGGGCTCTGCGGCTTCCGGGGCGAGAACATGGTCGGACGCCAGTTCGAGGAGGTGGCGCGCGACGCCAGCCCCCGCTGCGTCTGGATCCTGCGCGAGACGCTGCGCACGGGCAGGCCGATGGACCTCGACCACGTGGAGTCCGGGGGGCACGGCGGGGTCGCGCAGGTGATCGCGCTCTCGACCTCGCCGCTGCTGGGCGAGGGCGGGGTGGTGACCGGCGCGGTGCTCGTCGTCAGGGACCAGACGCGCCTGGCGACGCTCGAGCGCCAGCTCAAGGCGCGGCCGGGGTTTCACGGGATCGTCGGCGAGAGCCCCGCCATGCAGGGGATCTACGCCCTGGTCGAGCGGCTGTCCGACGTCGAGAGCACCGTGCTCATCACCGGCGAGAGCGGCACGGGCAAGGAGCTGGTGGCCGACGCGATCCACGCGACCGGCACGCGCCGCACCCGGCCGCTCGTGAAGGTCAACTGCTCGGCGCTCACCGAGAGCCTGCTCGAGAGCGAGCTGTTCGGCCACGTGAAGGGGGCGTTCACCGGGGCCGTCGCCGACCGGGTCGGGCGCTTCGCGGCGGCGGACGGGGGCACGATCTTCCTCGACGAGATCGGCGACATCTCCCCGCAGCTGCAGCTGCGCCTGCTGCGCGTGCTCCAGAACAAGGAGATCGAGCGCGTCGGCGAGTCGGTGCCGCGCCGGGTCGACGTGCGGGTCGTGGCGGCGACGAACCGGGACCTCGCGGCGCTGATCGCGGCGGGGCGGTTCCGGGAGGACCTCTACTACCGCCTGCGCGTGGTCGAGATCCGGATGCCGCCGCTGCGCGAGCGCGCCACCGACATCCCGCTGCTGGCCCGCCACTTCCTCGCCAAGCTCGGACCGCGGCTGAACCGGCCCGTGGACGAGGTGTCGACGGAGGCGATGGAGGTGCTCCTCGCCCACCGTTGGCCCGGGAACGTCCGCGAGCTCGAGCACGCCTTGGAGCGGGCGATCGTGGTGGCCGGGTCGCGGATCCTGACGACGGAAGACCTGCCGCCGGAGGTGCGCACGGTCGTCCCCGGGGGGCGGCGCCTCGACGACCTCCCGCCGGCGGAGCGCATCCAGCGCGCCATCGAGCGGGCGGGGGGCAACCGGACGGAGGCCGCAAAGCTGCTCGGCTGGAGCCGGCGGACCTTCTACCGGAAGCTGGCGGAGCACGGCGCAGGCGAGGGGGAGTCCGGCCCGCCGGTGTGACACCGGCACAGCGCGCGTGACACACCGCTGTGCCATGGCACAGCCTCCCTGCGGTCCTCCGAGCAGGGAAGACCACCGTTGTCGGCCCCGAAGGGGCTCCTGCGCGCGCCGCGCCCGGACTGCCGTCCCCGCGGCGCCTGCCGCGGGTGGCTGGCATGGTCCTTGCTGCATGACCCGGCGGGTCAACGGGAGGGGCTGGCCATGGAAGCGCGGAAGACACTCCTGATCGTCGAGGACGAGCGGCTGGTCAACGACATGCTTGTCGAGTTCTTCTCGTCCCGATACCGCGTCCTCGCCGCGTACGACGGCGCCGAGGCGCTGCTCCTGGCGGCGGAGCACCGCCCCGACCTGGTCGTCCTGGACGTCTCGCTGCCGCTGGTAGACGGGCGGACCGTCTGCAGGAAGCTCAAGTCCTATGCGGCCACGAAGCACGCCGTCGTGGTCATGCTCACCGGCAAGACGCAGCAGCACGACCGGCTGCTCGGCTTCGAGGTCGGGGCGGACGACTATCTCGAGAAGCCGGTGAGCCTGCCGTATCTCGGGCGCGTCGTGGAGCGGCAGCTGGCCGAGGTGTCCGGCCCGTCCGTGGGCTGAGGGGGGGGCGGCGCCCGGCGCTGACGGGCCCGCGGGGCAATCACGAGGGGTGGGAGGGGAGCGGGGATGCTGAAGAACATGCGGGTCGGGATGCGCCTGGGGGTCGGTTACGCGCTGCTCGTGGTGCTGGCGCTCGGCGTCGGCGCCTCGGGGTTCTGGGGTGTGAACCTGCTGCGCGACAGCGTGGACGAGATGCTGGCGGGCGATGCGAAGGTCGGCGAGGCATCGGCGGCGCTGCGTTCTGACATCCTCGGGCTGCGGCGCTTCGAGAAGGACTACTTCATCAATATCGGCGACAAGGTGAAGGAGGCCGACTACCTGCGCCAGTGGGAGGACGAGTGGGCGGGCACGCAGGAGCGGCTGGCGAACCTGGAGAAACTGGACTTTGCCCTGACCGATGAGGAAAAGGCAAAGGTGCGCGAGATCAAGAGCGCCTTGACCGTCTACGCGGCGGGTTTCAAGAAGGTGGCAGCCGACATCCAGGCCGGGAGGATCACGACGACGAAGGAGGGAAACGCCGGGATGGCGGACGTCAAGGATGACGTCCGCAAGGCGGAAGAGAACGCCAAGGACGAGGCGGCGCTGGCGCTGGGGGATATGCACAAGGCGGACGCGGCGATTGAAGAGACCGCCACGCGGACGATCCGCTTCATGACGATCCTGCTGGCGTGCGCCGTGGTGCTGGCGGCCGTGATCGCGGTGGCGATCACGCGCAGCATCACCGGCCCGATCGGCGAGGGCGCGCGCGTCGCCAACCTGCTGGCCGCCGGGGACCTGACGCTGTCGGTGGACGGGGGCGGGAAGGACGAGGTCGGGCAGATGCTCGGCGCGATGCAGACGATGCTCGGGAAGCTGCGCGAGGTCGTGGCGGACGTGAAACAGGCGTCGGACAACGTCTCGGCTGGGGCGCAGCAGCTCGCGTCGGGCTCGGAGGAGATGAGCCAGGGGGCGAGCGAGCAGGCGGCGTCGGTCGAGGAGGTCTCGGCCTCGATGCAGCAGATGGTCGCGAACATCCAGCAGAACGCGGACAACGCGCAGCAGACGGCGAAGATCGCGCAGAAGGCCTCCGAGGACGCGCGCGAGGGCGGGCGCGCGGTGACGCAGACGGTGGCGGCGATGCGCGAGATCGCGGGGA
>DATDCY010000004.1 GCA_036524115.1 bacterium
GCCGCCGCGGCCCTTGCGGCCGCCTCGCTGGCGCTGTTCGCCGCCCGCGGCGCGCAGGGCGGGGTCGCGGGGACCGCCCACGACCTCGGGGGGGACGCCGGGGGCACCTGCGCGGTCTGCCACCTGCCGCACAAGGCCGCGGGCGAGAAGCTCTGGCCGACCGACATGAGCGGCAAGAACCGCTACGGGGTGATCGGCGCGCTCTGCTACTACTGCCACGGCCCCGGCGACGCGGGCGGGTCGGGAATCATCGCCTCGAACCTCGCGAACGTCTGGGACGAGCACTCCCATGGGCGCGCCGCCGGGCGAAACCCGGACGGGGAGGCTGCCTCCGACATGACGCTGCCGTACGTAGCGGAGGCCGCGGGCGGAGAGTTCGAGTGCACGACCTGCCACAACGTGCACGACGACGGGTTCCGCCCCTTCCTCTGGGACTCGATGGACCGGCTCTGCCTGCGCTGCCACCCGCGCCGCAACTTCGTGGGCGGCCAGGAGTCCGCGGAGCCCGGGGAGTGGGGGACGTCGTACTTCGGGGCCACCAACCCGGGCAGCCACCCGCTTGGCACCGACGTGCCCGGGCCGCTGCGGCAGACTGCCCCGGTGGACGCGAGCTTCGCCGCGCTGGGACTGCTCGCGTGGGACGCCGGCGCCCCCGGGACGCACAACCTCGGCCCGCACCTGGTGGGTGGCGCGACGACGACCGGGGCCGGCGGCGGAGGCGTCGGGTGCAACACCTGCCACGCCGTGCACGGCAGGTACCCGGAGGGCGGGACCGAGACGCCGCCGACGGAGGACCTGCTCGCCGTCCCCCAGGGGGCCGACGCGGCCGGGCATGCCAACGGGGCGGGCGGGGCTTCCAGCGCGCTGTGCGAGAGCTGCCACCGCGGGCCGCAGCCGGCGGGGTACGCCGGCGCGGCGTGGCCGAATCCGGGCGGCATGCCCTTCACGCATCCGGTGGACGACTTCGACGCGCTGGGCGAGCGCGGCGTCACGGCGCTGCCGGCCGGGTGGCCGGCGGGCGGGAACTCGACCGCCGTCATGCAGCCGAACCTCGTCTGCGGTTCCTGCCACCTGCCGCACCCGCTCGCGGCGTTCACGGCGCAACCGGAGGCGCCGCCGCGCGGCGACGGCCTCGGGACGCCGCTGCTGCGCGACGAGACGACGGCGATCTGCGCCGACTGTCACACGCAGGGTTTCGGCCTCCACCACCCCGTCGGGGCGGGGCTGATGGGGGGAGGGCGGTTCCGCGACGTCTTCATCGGGAACCAGGACGACGACCTGACCTGCGACGACTGCCATGTCGCCGGCGGCGCGCACAACTGGCCGGTCCCCGGGATGCCGGGCCTCGACCCGGACTGGCGGCCGAAGGACCCCTCGCTCTCGGCCACGCAGCCCTCGGACAACGGCCGCATCGCGGAGGCGAAGGGCGAGCGGTTCCTCCTGGAGCGCTCGCTCGAGTGCTTCCGCTGCCACACGGACTCCGGGTCCCGCTTCACCCCGACGCGGGGCAGGGAGGGCGGCCGGCACGAGAACCAGCAGTACCAGGCGCTCGGCGACGGGAGCCACTTCCTCGGCAAGACGAAGCTCGACTTCGCGCAGGGGCGCGTCAACGGGAACCCGTGGAACGCGAAGACCGACCGCTGGCCCGTCGGCGGGCAGTCCCGCTTCGGGGGCACCTCCGACGAGCCGGTCCTGGTCTGCGAGTCCTGCCATTCCCTGCAGGGGACGTCGGTCGCCCCGGAATCGTCGCTGCTCATGGAGGAGTACACGGAGGGGGCGGTCGTGGACAGCAACCCGCTCTGCGAGGCCTGCCACGGCAGGGGGTCCAGCAAGGGGGGCAACCACCCGATGACCGGGGATCCGGTCAGCTTCGCCGTGGATTCGGGCCGGGAGCAGCAGACGCTCAAGACCACCGGCGGGCCCTTCCGCATCCCGGAGAACCCCAACGGGACGGGGGCGAACACGCCCAACGCGCCCACCGGGCCGGCGACCTACCCGCGCGCCGACGCGATGAACTGCGACTCCTGCCACCAGACCCACGACGCATCGGCGGCGACCATCATCCTGGAGGTCAGGTCGGCCGACATCAAGCAGGTCGGACCGCTGCTCACGCTGCCGCTGTACGACCAGTGGGAGGTCCCGGACGCGGAGGGCACGACCTACGATTATCAGGCGCTCTGCGTGCAGTGCCACGAGAAGTGAGCCGCCGGGCCGGCGGCGCCTGAGGGACGACCCGAAGGGGCGCCCCCCCGCGCGTGTATCGCGGAGCGGCCCCGGAATGAGGAACAGCCCCCGGCCGGTGTCGGCCGGGGGCTGTGAACGGTCAGCCGGTGCGCGCGCCGCCTAGAAGGGATGGCACTTCGAGCAGAGCATCATCGACATCGACATGCCGCCGGCGACGCCGCGCAGCTCGCCCGTGGCGTGCGGGTTGTGGCAGGTCGAGCAGGTGATGCGGCCGAAGGCGTCCAGCGGCAGGTCCTTCGCGATCTTGATGTTCTTGGCCGCCATCTTCTCGGGATCGGGCTTGCCCAGGTGCGGGACGCTCGAGGGATGGTCGAAGATCTCGTGGCAGCGGATGCAGAGGATGACGATGTCGCCCTTGAACTTGACCTGCTGCGTGATGCCCGCCTTGAGCTTGTCGATGTCCGGCTTGGTCTGGTGGCAGAACTCGCACCCCTCGAGGTTGTTGATGCGCTCGTGCGGGTTCAGCGACGCGAACTCCTCCTGCCGGTGGCAGTTCCAGCAGACCTCGTTGCGGGTCTTGTAGGGCGCGCCGCGCAGGAAGTTGGGGTTGTCCGGGTCGAGCACCGGCGAGTCGCCGCCCGTGTGGCAGGTCAGGCAGGTCAGGCCGCCGGTCTTGCTCAGCGGCCAGTCCTTCGGCATGCGCTCCTTGTAGATGCCGGTGACCTCCTTGAGCGGGTGGGCGTTGGCCTTCGAGAGCCCCGACTCGTGGCAGCGGTTGCAGAGCTGGTTCGGGTCGTCGGTCAGCAGCGGGATCTCCGAAAGCGGCTGCGCCCCGGGGGCGCCCTTGGCGACCTTCGGGCGCACCTTGTGGCAGGCCTCGCAGAAGGCCTTCATGAAGTGCGGCCGCACGCGCGTCGACTTGAGCGCCAGGGTGACGAAATCCTTGCGCAGGAACTTCTCCTCGCCGGTGCCGCCGTGCGGGTTGTGGCAGGAGACGCAGGTGAAGGCCCCGCCGATCATCGGCAGGTTGGCCTTGGCGATGTCGTCCTTGAGGTTCGGATCGGCGAAGGGGTTGACCAGCAGGAAGTGCCCGCCGCGCGTGGCGGCGTGGCAGAAGTCGCACAGCTCCACGGGGTTCTTGGTGAACTGGACCTTCTCGCCTTCCTTCGGCTCCTTGCCGTGGCAGAAGGAGCAGGCCTTCTTGTTCGTGTCCGCGACGGCCTTGCCCTGGTGCGGGCTCTTCTGCTTGAGGCCTTCGCCGTGGCAGGAGCGGCACATGTCGCGCCGGTCCCTGAACTTGGCCTTCTTGACGTCCTCCGGGTCGGACGATGCCGGGAAGCCGCGCAGCAGCTTGAGGCCCGCGGTCTTGGTGTGGATGAAGTGGCACGTCGAGCAGACGACGGTGCCCTTGTTCGCGCCGACCTTCTCCAGCGGGAACATCGCCGGGACGGTGACCTTCGGGGTCGCCTTGGTCGGGTCCCGGTTGATGGGATGGACGTTGTCCGACGGGTCGTGGCAGCTCATGCAGAGGTCGACGTTGCCCTTGTCTGCGTTCTTGAACTTCACGGTGTCGGCCGTCGCGTCCTTCGGCGGCGTGCCCTCGTGGCAGTCGCCGCAGTCAAGGTCGCTGTGGGGGTTCGGCCGGTCGTAGACGTCCGCCTCCTTCTCCTTGGCGGTGTCGAGCTTGAGGCCCTGGGCCGCGAGCGGGGCCGCGGCGAGACAGAGCGCGAGCCCGGCGGCGATGCACCCGACCAGGACGCGTGCTCGTGCGTGTTCGGTGTCGGACCGCGACCTCTTTCCCATTCCCAATCTCCTCCGTTCGCAAGTGAAAATTCGCGTGCCGATACTAGGTAACGCAACTGTAATTGTCAACAGCGGGACGGCGCGCCGCGGGAGCGGCGATACCGCGCCGGCGGTGGACTGGAACCCGCCGGCGGCGGGAGAGCGAGCGGGCGCCTCTAGCGCGCCTGCGCAACGACTGCGGCCAGCTCGTCGGGGTTGAGCGGCCCGTAGTGCCCGTAGGCGATCGTCCCGTCGCGGTTGATCAGGTAGAGCGCCGGCGTCGCCCTGATCTTGTAGGCGGTGTCGATCTGGAATTCCTTTTTGACGACGCTGCCGTCCTCGGCCTTCTTCTCGACCTTGTTCAAGAGGATCCGCACCGTCGGGAAGCCCTTGGCCTTCGCCGCCGGCTTGAGGCTCCTGGCTCGGTTGGCCTCGTCGAGGTTCACCGCGAGGATCTGCACCTTGTCCTCGAACTTCGACTTCTCCTGCTCGATGATCGGCAGCTCCTCCATGCACGAGCCGCAGAAGAGCGAGAAGAAGACGAGCATCACCGGCTTCTCCTTGAGCGCTTCGGCGAGGACGAACGGCTTCCCGTCGGCGTCCTCGGCGGAGAACTGCGGCGCCGCCGAGCCCACCGGCAGCGTCTCGGCGTCGATCGCGGCGGCGGTGGGCGGGCGCAGCGCCAGCAGGGTGAAAGCGATCACAAGGGCGAGGGAGCCGACGCGGGAGCGCATTCTGGCGGTCCTCCTATTTTCCCGGGAGGAGCTTCTTGACGAACTCCTCCATCTCGACTTCGAAGCCGGGCTTGTACCCGACGTGGAACAGGGCGACCTTGCCCGTCGTGTCGACGACGATCGTCGTCGGCAGGATGCTCACCCCGAGCAGCGCCTTGATCTGCATCTTGGCGTCGATGATGTTGGGGTAGGTGACCTTGAACTCGAGCCCGTCGAGGAACTTCTTGACGCGCGCCACGCCGTAGGAGTCCATGTCGATGCCGATGCACTGCAGCCCCTGGTCCTTGAGCTTGTCGTACATCTTGACGACGTGCGGCATCTGCGCCACGCAACTCGAGCAGTAGATCGACCAGAACTCGATGAAGATCACCTTCTTGCCGATCGCCTTGGTGTCGATCATGGCCCCTGACATGTCCGGGGCGACAAAATGCGGGAAGGGATCGCCCGCCTTGAGCGCGTGCGCCGTGCCGGGCAGCGCGAGGAGAACACACGCGGCCGCCGCCGCCATTCGAAGCCGCCAGATCCGAGCTGCACACACTGTCCGACCTCCCCCTGGGCGATTGCCAAGCGGGCCACCGGCCCGAACCTGCTGGAACATATAGGCATCCAAAAAGCATGTCAAGGTTCGCTCAGGCGGTCTTCCCGGCGGGCGCCGGGGGAAAGGCGGGTCGCTCGATGGGAAATCTCCTCGGTGTCGGAGGGGCGTCGGCGCGGGCCGTCGGCGTCGGGGCGCTCGCGGTCGTGCTCGTCGCCGGGGCGTGCGCGCATGGAGGCGCAGGCGGGGCGGCGGCCGGCACCGACGGAGCACCCCGGACGGCCAGGCAGGCGGCGCAGATGGCGCAACCGGCACAGATGGGACCGACGGCCCCGGCGGCGTCGGTGCCCGCGGCCGCACCGGCGGCAAAGGCGCTGTTGCGCGAGGCGGCGCCGGCGCGCCCGACCCAGCCGCCGCCTGAAAGCGCCGAGCAGCGGCAGGCGCGCCTCGAGGCGCTGTGGGCGCGCCTGGGGCTGCAGTTCGTCGCCGTGCCCGCGGGCGAGTTCACGATGCAGGCCCCGGGAGCGAAGGAGAAGCCGCGCGTCGAGCGGGTGACGGCCTTCTTGCTGGCGCGGGACGAGGTCACGGTGGGGCAGTTCCGCCAGTTCGTCGAGGCAACCGGGTACCGCACCGCCGCCGAGGCGGACGGCGGCTGCCGCCAGATCGCCGGCGACCATTGGGAGACCGGGCGCGGTGCCACGTGGCGCAGCCCCGGCTTCCCGCAGGGGGACGACCACCCGGTGGTCTGCGTCTCGTGGGCGGACGTCAAGGCCTTCTGCGACTGGGCAGGCGTGCGGCTGCCGAGCGAGGTGGAGTGGGAGTACGCCGCGGGCTGGGGCGAGCCGCGCACCGCCTACAGCTGGGGCGACGGCAGGCCGGAGGGGAGGCTCTCGGGCAACCTGGCCAGCGAGGAGGCGCGCCGCGTGCTGGGCCTGAGCTGGGCCGGGCAGGGCATCAGCTTCGGGCACGACGACGGGTACGTCTACACCGCGCCCGTCGGCAGCTACGAGCCCAACCGGCTGGGACTTCGCGACATGACCGGCAATGTCCTGGAGTGGACCTCGACGCGCTGGAAGGTCTCGCCCTCGCCGGGCACCGGCAACGCCTTCGCCGTGCGCGGCGGGTCGTGGCAGTCGATCGCCTCGAACGCCCAGGTGGCGAGCGCCTCCTGCTATTACTGGTACAACAAGAGCGATTTCGTCGGTTTTCGCGTGGCGCGCGACGCGCCCTAGCGGGCGGGCCCAGGCCTCCGGCGGCGCGCGAGCGGCGCGATCGCGGCCGATCGCGGCCGCCGTCCTTGACATCGCCCCCCCGTGCCGGGAGAATCCACACGCTGCGGACGGCGGCGCCGCCGCGGGGAGCGTCGAGCCAGTCGGCCCGTCGGCGACGGAAGCTGGGGGAAGCGCCCATGACGGGCAGGTCCGGGTCTTCTGTGGCGGGTGCCGGCTGGGAGCGATTGCAGGTGGCGGTGGTCATACCCTGCTACCGCGTGCGCGAGACGGTGCTCGCCGTCGTCCGCGCCGTCCCCCCGGCGGTGGCGGCGATCTACGTGGTCGACGACTGCTGCCCCGAGGGGAGCGGTCGGCTCGTGCACGAGGGCGTCGGCGACCCGCGCGTCCGGGTCCTCTTCAACGAGCGCAACCTCGGGGTGGGCGGCGCGACGCTCGCCGGCTTCCGGCGGGCGCTGGAGGAGGGCGCGGACGTCATCGTCAAGATCGACGGGGACGGGCAGATGGACCCGGCGCTCCTGCCGCACTTCGTCGCGCCGATCGCCGCAGGGCACGCCGACTACACGAAGGGCAACCGTTTCTTCAACCTCGAGGACGTCGCGGCGATGCCGCGGGCGCGGCTGGCCGGGAACGCCGTCCTGTCGTTCGTCGCGAAGCTCTCCGGGGGGTACTGGAACATCTTCGACCCGACGAACGGCTACGTTGCCATCCATGCCCGCGTCTTCGCGTGGCTGCCTGCCGGCAAGATCGACCCGGGGTACTTCTTCGAGACCGATATGCTCTTTCGCCTCAACACGCTGCGGGCGGTGGTGGCGGACATCCCGATGCGGGCGGTCTACGGCGGCGCGGCGAGCAGCCTGCGGCTGCCGCGCGAGGCGGTGCGCTTCGCCGCCGGCCACGCGCGGAACTTCGCGCGCCGGATCTTTTACAACTATTTCCTGCGGGACTTCAACTTCGCCTCGCTGGAACTGGTGCTCGGCTCCCTCCTGGTGCTCTTCGGCGGCGTCTTCGGGGCCATGAAGTGGTGGCAGGGCTCGGTGCACGACGTCTTCGCCAGCAGCGGGACCGTCATGCTCTCAGCGCTGCCGGTCATCCTCGGCGCGATGCTCCTGCTGGCGTTCATCGGGCACGACATCCAGTCGGTCCCGCGCGACCCGATCCACGGGCGGCTGCCGCGCGGCCCGGCACGACACCGGGCGGGGTGAGCCGGAGGTGAAACGGGGGCGGCTGCTGATCGCGCTCGCCGTGCTGGCGGCCCTGGCGGCCGCGGTCTACGGCGGGACGCTGCGTTACCCGTTCGTCTTCGACGACCACCACACGGTCGTCGACAACCAGAAGATCCGCGACCCGGCCAACGTGCTGAAGTTCTTTGTCATGTCCGACATGCTCGACGAGCGCTACCTGCAGATTGGCTTGTACCGGCCAGTGCTGTTCGCCACCTATGCGCTGAACTACCTCGCCTCCGGCCTCGACCCGGCGCCGTGGCGCCTGACGAACCTCGCGCTCCACGTGGCCGGGTCCCTCCTGCTGTTCCTCGTGCTGCAGCGGCTGTGCGCCCTGCGCGGGAGGGACCCCTGGCCCTGGTCGCTGCTGGCGGCGGCGGCGTTCGCCGCGCACCCCGTGCAGTCCGAGGCGGTCGTCTACAACGCCGCGCGCAGCGCGCTGCTGATGGCGGTGTTCGCCCTCGCGGCGGTCCTGTTGCTGCTGCGCCACCTCGCGACCGGGCGCGGCGCGTGGCTCGCCGGCTCGACCCTGGCCTACGTCCTGGCCGTCTTCACCAAGGAAACGGCGCTGCCGTTCGCCGGCGTGCTCGTCCTGCTCGCGCTCGCCGGCGCGCGCGAGCACGGCTCACCCGTCGCCGGCCGCTGGCGGCTCCCGGCCGCCCTCTTCGGGTCGGTGGCCGTCGGCAACGCCGCGCTGCGGGCCGCGATCATCGCGAACGCACCGCAGCGCTACATCTTCCATTCGGGGACCGGCGCGGGCGACTACCTGGCGCACTGGGCCACGGAGCTCGCGGTGCTCCCGCGCTACCTCGGGCTGGTCGTGGCGCCCTTCGGCCTGAGCGTGGACCACGCCGCGCCCGCCGGCGCCGGGCCCGCCCTCGCGCTGGGCG
>DATDCY010000005.1 GCA_036524115.1 bacterium
TCCCCGCGATCTCGCGCATCGCCGCCACCGTCTGCGTCACCGCGCGCCCGCCCTCGCGCGCGTCCTCGGAGGCCTTCTGCGCGATCTTCGCCGTCTGCTGCGCGTTGTCCGCGTTCTGCTGGATGTTCGCGACCATCTGCTCCATCGAGGCCGAGACCTCCTCGACCGAGGCCGCCTGCTCGCTCGCTCCCTGGCTCATCTCCTCCGAGCCCGACGCCAGCTCCTGCGCCCCCGCCGAGACGTTGTCCGAGGCCTGCTTGACGTCCGCCACGACCTCGCGCAGCTTCACGAGCATCGTCTGCATCGAGCCGAGCATCTGCCCGACCTCGTCCCCGCCGGCACCGTCCACCGCGAGCGTCAAGTCGCCTTCCGAGAGCAGGTTCGCGACGCGCGCCCCCTCGGTGACGGGACCCGTGATACTGCGGGTGACGGCCACCGCGACGACGACGGCCAGCACGATCGCCGCCAGCAGCAGGATCGACATGAAGCGGATGGTCCGATTCGCGACGTCGCCGATTGTCTGCGACTGCTTGGCCATGTCCGCGTTGGCCTCCGTCGCCTCGTCCTTGGCGTTGGCCTCAGCGCGGTGGATCTCGTCCTTGACCTCGGCCATCCCCGCGTTCGCCTCGGCCGGCGTCTTCACCGCGCCGGCCTGCACCTGGGCCGCGACCTTCCTGAAGCCGGCGGCGTAGACCTGCACGTCGGCCTTGAGGGCGCGGACCATCTCCTTTTCCTTGTCCGAGAGCGCCACGTCCAGCTTCTCCAGGTCCGCGATCCGCTCCTGCGCGCTCGCGAGCTGGTCCTCCCACTGGCGCAGGTAGTCGACTTCCTTCTGCTTGTCGCCCATGTTGATGAAGAGGTCCTTCTCGTAGCGTCGCAGCGCGTTGACGTTGGCCCGCAGGCGCGAGGAGTGCTCGGCGACCTTCGCGTCGCCCGACAGCATCGCATCGACGACGCTCCGTATCGAGTTCACGCCCCAGAATCCCGAAGCACCCACGCCCGCGGTGAGCAGCAGCAGCACTGCGTACCCGAGCCCGAGACGCATTCCGACCCGCATGTCCTTGAGCATCTTCCCCCTCCTTTGCCTGCGGAGCCTCCAGGTGCCGTCCCCCGACAGCACCCGAGACGCTAACCCATTGCTAACAAGATCGTGCAGTCTTTCACAAGCCCCCCGACACCAATTCCTCGATCGCGATCTTCACCTGACTTTCCGCCTCAGGCCGAGCAGAAACGCTGGACGGCTTCGACGAGCTGCTGGGGTTGGAACGGCTTGACGATCCAGGCCTGCACACCGATGGCGCGCGCCTCCTGGATCCGCTCGGCGCTGCACTCGGTGGTCAGCATGATGATGGGGAGTCTCGCCAGGGCCGGACGGGACCGGATCTCCCGGGCGAGGCCGAGGCCGTCGAGCACGGGCATGATGCAGTCGCTGACGACCAGGTCGACGCCGCCGGCGACGATCCGCTCGAGCGCCGCCCGGCCGTCGCCGGCTTCCGCCACCGCGTACCCCGCCTGCCGGAGCGCGACGCCGAGCAAACCCCGGATCGCCGCGGAATCGTCGACCACGAGCACGGTGCCACCCATACGCTGCCTCCCGTCCCCGGTACCGAATCTTTCTAACACCGAACGGGGGGGACGGCAAGGCCGCGTCGCGTCGCGCGACGGTGGCGAGCTAGTCGACGACCTCCGCGTCCACGACCTCCGGGCCGGCGCCCTTCTTCCGCGCGCCGCCCTTGCCCTTCGCCCGCGGGGAGGCTCCCGCCTCGCCCCGCGTGAAGGTCAGCCCCTCGGACCCCTTCTCCCAGTCGGCCAGCACCGTGTCGCCCTCGCGGAACTGCCCGCCGAGGATGCCGCGCGAGAGCGGGTCGAAGACCAGCCGCTGCACCGCGCGCTTGAGGGGGCGGGCGCCGTACGTCGGGTCGTAGCCGACGTCGGCCAGGTGGTCCTTCGCACGCTCGCTGAGCACCAGCGTGATCTTGCGCTCCTCCAGCCGCCTGAGCAGCAGGCCGACCTGGATCTCCACGATCCGGCGCAGGTGCTCGCGCCCGAGGGCGTGGAAGATCACCGTCTCGTCGATCCGGTTCAGGAACTCCGGCCGGAAGGCCCGGCGCAGCTCCTCGGTCACGAGGGCCTTCATCTTCTCGTACTCGCGCTCGGCCATCCCCTGGATGTACTGCGAGCCGATGTTCGAGGTCATGATGATCAGGGTGTTGCGGAAGTCGACGTGGCGGCCCTGACCGTCGGTGAGGCGCCCGTCGTCGAGCACCTGGAGCAGGACGTTGAAGACGTCGGCGTGGGCCTTCTCGACCTCGTCGAAGAGGATCACGCAGTAGGGACGGCGGCGCACGGCCTCGGTGAGCTGCCCGCCCTCCTCGTAGCCGACGTAGCCGGGGGGCGCGCCCACGAGTCGGCTCACCGTGTGCTTTTCCATGTACTCGCTCATGTCGATGCGGACGATGTTCTCCTCGCTGTCGAAGAGCGCCTCGGCGAGCGTCTTGGCGAGTTCGGTCTTGCCGACCCCCGTGGGGCCGAGGAAGAGGAAGGAGCCGATGGGGCGGCGCGGGTCCTTGATGCCCGCCCGGGCGCGGAGCACCGAGTCGGCCACGAGGGACACCGCCTCGTCCTGGCCGACGACGCGCTTGTGGAGAAGGTCGGGGAGGCGCAGGAGCTTCTCCCGCTCGCCCTCCATGAGGCGCGTCACCGGGATGCCGGTCCAGCGCGCCACGATCTGGGCGATCTCGTCCTCGGTGACC
>DATDCY010000006.1 GCA_036524115.1 bacterium
GCGCCCGCGAGAAGAGATTCACGCCGGGAGCCACGATATCCAGCGCGAGCAGGGCGGCGGCCAGCGCGAGCGCCACGACCGCACCCGCCGCTGCAAGGCTCCAGGGGCGCGGCAGCAGGGATGCCGCCCAGAGCGCCAGCGCGACCGCGGCCAGCGCCGGGGCCACGGCGCGCGCGATCTTGAGCAGCGAGCGGGCCGGGACCATGGCGCGAGTCTATACCACACTCGCGCGGCCGCCGCCGGGAGGCCCTGATGCGCCGGCGCGCCCTCCTGACGCTGGAGTTCATGCCCGCGCACGGGGGCATCGAGCGCGTCCTGCACGAGCGCGCGCGGCGCGCGGCGCCGGAGCGCCTCACCGTCTTCGCCCCGTGGACGGAGGGCGCCGAGGAGTTCGACGCGCGCCAGCCGTTCGCCGTGCGCCGCAGCCGCTCGGCGCTCTTTGGCATCCCGCTCGTCGGCGCCGCGCTCAAGGCGCTGGCGCCGTGGCGGGCGTTCCTGCGCGAGCACCGGCGCGAGCCGTTCGCGCAGCTCGAGTGCGGGCAGGCGTTCCCGTATCCCGTGCTCGCCAGCCTCTGCCCCCACGCGCGGACCCTGCCCCGGCTGGTCTGGGTGCACGGCAACGACCTGCTCAAGATCGCGCGCCTCCCCGTGGTCGGCCCGCTGCTGCGCCGCTCGCTGCGCGGGTCCGACCGCGTGATCGTCCTCAGCTCGGCGGTGCGCGAGCTGGTCGCGGGCGCCGGCGTCGACCCCGCGCGCATCCGCACGGTGCGGCACACGATCGACGCGCGCCGGTTCGGCCCCGCGGCGCCCGACCCGGAGCTGGTGCGCCGCCACGGCCTCGCCGGCCGGCGGCCGATCCTCACCGTGGGGCGCCTCGTGGAGCGCAAGGGGGTGGACCGGGTGATCGAGGCGCTCCCGGGGCTGGCCGCCGCGCATCCCGACCTGGTCTACCTGGTGGCGGGCAGCGGGCCGCAGGAGGCGGCGCTGCGCGCGCTGGCCCGGAAGCTGGGCGTCGAGGACCGCGTGCGCTTCATCGGGGCGGTTGCCGACGCGGACCTCCCGCGGGTCTACAACCTGGCGACGGTCTTCGTCATGCCCAGCCGCTTCATCAGCCGCAAGGCGACCATCGAGGGCTTCGGCCTCGTCTACCTGGAGGCCGGGGCGAGCGGCCTGCCCATCGTCGCCGGCCGCAGCGGCGGCGTGACCGACGTCGTGCGCCACGCGGAGAACGGCCTGCTCGTCGATCCGGACTCACCGGCGCAGATCGCCGAGGCCGTCGGCTTCCTCCTCGAGCACCCCGAGGAGGCCCGCCGCATGGGCGAGCGCGGGCGCGCGCAGGCCCTGGAGCCGGCGAACTGGGAGGTCCTCTCGCTCGGGGGCTGAGGGCGCGCGCCGCGGCCGCGCCGTTTGTATGTCACTGATCTTCCTGCTATACTGTCGCTTTCGACATCACGATCCGATGAACAGGAGGCTCATATTCCATGGGGAAGATTCGGGTGGGAATCGTCGGCGCGGGCAACTGCGCTTCCTCGCTGGTGCAGGGCGTCGAGTACTACCGCAACGCGCGTGACGACCAGTTCATCCCGGGGCTGATGCACCCGGTCCTCGGGGGCTACCGGGTGCGCGACATCGAGTTCAGCGTCGCCATCGACATCGACCGCAACAAGGTCGGCAAGGACCTCTCGCAGGCGATCCTCGAGTACCCGAACAACACCAAGCAGTTCGCGAAGGTGCCGCACCTGGGCGTGCCGGTGGTCAAGGGCATGACCCACGACGGGCTGGGCCACTACCTCTCGCAGATCATCCACAAGGCCGAGGGCAACACCGCGGACATCGTGCGGCTGCTGCGCGAGACGAAGACGGACGTCCTGGTCAACTACCTGCCGGTGGGCTCGGAGATGGCCACGAAGTGGTACGTCGAGCAGGCGCTCGAGGCCGGCTGCGGCTTCGTCAACTGCATCCCGGTGTTCATCGCGTCGGGGTGGGTCGAGGACGAGGGCGGGGCCTGGAAGCAGACCACGTACTGGCGCAACCGCTTCAAGCGGGCGGGGCTGCCGCTGATCGGCGACGACATCAAGAGCCAGGTCGGCGCGACGATCCTGCACCGCACGCTCGTGAACCTCTTCCTCGACCGCGGCATGCCGATCGACCGCACCTACCAGCTCAACACCGGCGGGAACACCGACTTCCTGAACATGAAGGAGGAGGCGCGCCTGCGCAGCAAGCGCCGCAGCAAGACCAACGCCGTGGTCTCGCAGATCCAGGCGCGCGGGCTCTCGATCACCCCGGAGGACGTCTACGTCGGCCCCTCCGACTACGTGCCGTGGCAGAAGGACAACAAGCTCTGCTTCCTGCGCATCGAGAGCCGGCACTTCGGGGACGTGCCGATGAACCTCGAGTGCCGCCTCTCCGTGGAGGACTCGCCGAACTCGGCCGGCGTGGTCATCGACGCGGTGCGCTGCGCCAAGGTCGCGCGCGACCGCGGGATCGGGGGCTCGCTGGATGCCCCCAGCGCGTACTTCATGAAGACGCCGCCGAAGCAGTTCCCCGACACCGTCGCCCGGGACATGGTCGAGCGCTTCGCGGGGCTGGGCGCGGCGCCCGCACCGGCGGCGGCCGCCAAGTCGCCGGCGAAGGCCGCCGCGAAGACGGCTGCCGCCAAGGGGGGGAAGGGCCGCAAGTAGGGCCGCCTCAGGGCCAAGCGGTGCGGATCCTCATCACCAACGACGACGGCATCACCGCGCCGGGCATCGCCGCCCTCTGGCGGGCGGTGCGCGACCTCGGCGAGGTGACGGTCGTCGCCCCCGACAGCGAGCGCAGCGCCGTCGGCCACGCGATCACGCTTGCCGACCCGCTGCGCGTCGCCGACTACGAGGGGCCGGACGGGCTCGTCGGCCATGCGGTGTCCGGGACCCCCGCCGACTGCGTCAAGATCGGGGTGCGCGCCATCCTGCGCCAGCTCCCGGACCTCGTGCTCTCGGGCATCAACCAGGGGGCGAACATGGGCACCAACGTGCTGTACTCCGGCACCGTCTCCGCGGCCACCGAGGCGGCGATGCTCGGGCTGCCGGCGGCGGCGTTCTCCCTCGCCGACCGCCACTTCCCGGACTTCTCCGCGGCGGCCGGCTACGCCCGGCGGCTGGCGCTGGAGATCGCCCGCCATGGGCTGCCGCGGGGCGTCTCGCTGAACGTGAACGTCCCGCCGCTGCCGGCCGAGGAGATCCGCGGCGCGGTCCTCACGCGGCAGGGGCGCGTCCGGGTGGCCGAGCAGTTCGACCGCCGGACGGACCCGCGCGAGCGCCATTATTACTGGATGGTTGCAGAGCGGCTGGAAGACGAGGCCGCCGCGGGGGATCAGGTCGACGACGCGGCGGTGCGCGCGGGTTTCATCTCTGTTACGCCCATCAACTTCGATCTGACCGACGACGGCATGCTCGCCTCGATGGGACGATGGGAACTCGACCCGGGAACTTTTCGGAACGGGCGGGGTCGATAGCTAGTGAACCCTCCCAACCCTACCCAGGGGGGCCGGGGAAGCGACGAGCGGAACCGGCCCCCCACCCCAACGAAATCAGCGAGCGGCACCTGGCCTCAAGTCTTCCTTAGTCTCGGGTGCTCGCCGATTTCGTTCGGGGCTCGGCACCAGCCTCGCCCCGGAACTGCGCGGAAGAGCGCTCCGGAACGGCGCGGAATCGCGGCAACTGGCCTCGAATCTTCCTTGTCTCGGGTGCTCGCCGCCTTCCACCCCCTCCTTCCCCCTTTGGCGAAGGGGGGAGTGAGGGGGATTTGAGGCACTCATCATCATGACTCCGCCGAATCCCGAAGCCCGCTACCTCGCCACCGCGATCGCGGCCTGCCGCGCAGCCGGGCGCATCCAGCGGGCGGCGTTCGGCGCCGCGCAGGTCGTGGAGCACAAGGGTGAGATCGACCTCGTCACGCGCATCGACAAGCGCTCCGAGGCCGCGATCGTCCGCGTCATCTCCCGCGCCTTCCCCGCCCACGGCATCCTCGCCGAGGAGGGGGGCGCCAGCGACGGGGACGGCGAGCACCTCTGGGTGATCGACCCGCTCGACGGCACGACCAACTACTCCCGCGGCTTTCCCATCTTCTGCTCGTCGGTGGCGCTCGCCCGCGACGGGCGGGTGATCGTCGGCGCCGTCTATCACCCGCTCCTCGATGAGCTGTTCACCGCGGTCCGCGGCCTGGGCGCCTTCCTCAACGGCAAGCGCCTGCGCGTCTCCGCCCAGGGGCGGCTCGACCAGGCGTTCTTGGCGACGGGCTTCCCCTACGACATCCGCCGCAGCCGGCGCAACAACATCGCCAACTTCGCCCGCTTCGCCACGCGCTGCCTCGCCATCCGCCGCGCGGGGGCCGCGGCCCTGGACCTCTCCTACGTCGCCGCCGGGCGCTTCGACGGCTTCTGGGAGCTGAAGCTGCGCCCGTGGGACATCGCCGCCGCGTCACTCATGGTCGAGGAAGCCGGTGGGCGGATCACGGGGATGGGCGGCCGCGCCTGGCACCTCGGCGTGCGCGACGTGGTGGCCTCCAACGCGCGGATCCACGGCCAGATGCTGGGGGTGCTGCGGGCCGGTTGACCGCGGCGCGAAAATTCACTAAGGTGTCTGGCATGCTGAAGCGGGGGGTTTTCGCCGGCCTTGCGCTCCTGGCCCTCGTCCTCGTCGCCGGCTGCGGCGGCGACGACAAGGGCAACCCGTTCAAGGGCGACTGGGCGTCCACGACCGCGGGGCGGCTGAGCTTCGACGACTCGCACTGGCGGGACGCGGACGGGGACTCGGGAACCTACGCCTTCTCGGGCACCTACCCCGAGTACGCCATCGTCTTCCGGTCTGCCGCCGGCGAGTTCCCGAAGCTCGCGACGTTCCTCGACGTCCGCACCTTCGACCTCTGCCAGGTCGCCGCGGGCGGCGTGCTGTTCGACTGCAACCAGTTCGTCTGGGACAAGCCGACCCTCCACTAGCTGTCCGCTCCCGCTGGGCGACGCTTTCGGTCTAGCATCTTCTCAACAGGCCTTGACGCGGATGGTAGTGTTCACTATATTCTGAACAGAGAGAACTCGAGGGTGGCCGGCAATGGGCGAGGAACTGGTCGACACATTCATCGAATCCTGGGGTGCCATGGGCGCCTTCTGGGGTATCAACAGCTCCGTGGCACGGGTTCACGCGCTCCTCATCGTTACGGACCGGGCCTGGTGCCTCGATGACATCGCGGTGCGCCTGCGGATCAGCAAGGGCAACGCGAGCATGTGCCTGAAGGAGCTGCGCTCGTGGAAGGTTGTTCGCCGGGAGAGCCGGCCGGGAGACCGACGTGAGTTCTACACGAGCGAGCCGAACAGTTGGACCATGCTCTTCAGCATCGCTCGCGAGCGAAAACGGCGGGAGTTCGACCCCCTGCTCGAGAGCGTCCGGACGACACTGGCCGAGGCCAGGCGGCAGCCCGAGGGCATAGCCGTGAAGCGACTCGCAGGGATGGAGGAGATGCTGTCGACCTTCGAGGCACTTGCGGAAAAGGCGCTTCGAAGCGAGGAGCAGGCGCGGCGTCTGCTCGGCTTCGTCCTTGGTCGACGCTAAAAATTTTTCGGGGCTATGTTCATAGTTTTCTGAACGTACAGAATACAGGAGGGGGGGGCCGTGGAACAGGAGAGACATGCGGTCACCGGTGCTTTCGGCTATGCCGGGCGATACATCGCAGGACAGCTCCTTGACGAAGGTTTCGTCGTTCGAACGCTGACGAACGCGCCGCGGGACCTCGACCCGTTCGGGGGACGGGTCGAGGTGCGGGCCCTCGACCTGCGGGACGCGTCCGCCCTCACCACCTCGCTGCAGGGGGTGGACGTCCTCTACAACACGTACTGGGTCCGCTTCAATCACGCTCGCTTCGGCCACGCCGAAGCCGTCGAGAATTCGTTGCGGCTGTTCGCAGCGGCGCGCGCGGCGGGCGTCCGCCGCATCGTGCACGTGAGCATCACGAATCCCGCGGAGGACTCACCCTTCGAGTATTTCCGCGGGAAGGCCCGCCTCGAACGCGCGCTCCGCGAGTCGGGCTTGAGCTACGCGATCCTCCGTCCCGCCGTTCTCTTCGGCGGCCACGACATCCTCGTCAACAACATCGCCTGGATGCTCAGGCGGTTCCCGGTCTTCGGCGTCTTCGGAGACGGCGCGTACCGATTGGACCCGATCCACGTTGCCGACCTCGCGCACCTGGCGGTTCGTCTCGGCGGAAGCCGCGAGAACGTGATCACCGACGCCGTCGGACCCGAGTCGTACAGCTACCGCGATCTGGTCGTCCGCATCGGCGAGGCAATCGGCAGGCGCAGGCCGATGATCCGGATCTCCCCGCGACTGGGCCATGCGCTCGGCCTGGCGGCAGGGCTTGCGGTCCGGGACGTCGTGATCACCCGCGAGGAGATCGGGGGACTGATGGCCGGATTGCTGCACGTGACATCGACGCCGCTCGGCACGACCAGCTTCAGCGCCTGGGCGCGGGACAACGGCGCGACGCTCGGGCTGCATTATGCGAGCGAACTGGCCCGCCGCCGCTGACGCCGGCCGTATCAGCGGCCGACTACCCGCCGATCTGGCACATGGTGCGGACGAACTCCGCGCCCCCGTCCCCCTCGGGCACCAGGTCGTGCGACGCCGGCTTGAGGCGGATCGCCTCGCGGAAGAGCGCGACGAGGCCCTCGCCGCGCACGCCCGAGCGCCACGCCGCCTTGACGTCGACGCCGATGCGGTCGGTCAGCAGGCAGGTGCGGACCCAGCCGTCCGCGGTCAGCCGGATGCGGTTGCAGCCGGCGCAGAAGTGCTGCGAGAGCGGGCTGATGAAGCCGACCGTGCCCGCCGCGCCCGGGATGCGCCAGTAGCGCGCCGGGCCGCGCCCGGCCGGCGCCACGGGCGTCTCCTCGAGGCCGAACCGCGCCTGGATCCGCGCCCGCAGCTGCGCGCTCGGGATGAAGCGCCGCTCGCGCTGCAGCCGCGCGTTGCCGACGGGCATGAATTCGATGAACCGCACATGCCACGGCTGCGCGACCGTCATGCGCGCCATCTCCTCGACCTCGTCGTCGTTCACGCCGGGGATGACGACCATGTTGATCTTCAGCGGGACGAGCCCCGCCTCCTCGGCCGCGCGAATCCCCGCCAGCGTCGCCTCCAGGTCGCCGCCGCGGCAGATGGCGCGGTAGCGCTCCGGGCGCAGGGTGTCGAGGCTGATGTTCACGCGCGCCAGGCCGGCCGCGCGCAACTCGCCCGCGAAGCGCGGCAGCAGCAGCGCGTTGGTCGTGAGCGAGAGCTCGTCGACGCCGGGCAGGCGCGCGAGGCGGCGCACGAGCTCGACGAGCCCGGCGCGCACGAGCGGCTCGCCGCCCGTCACGCGGATGCCGCGCAGCCCGAGCTCCGGCGCGACCGCCTCGAGGATCCCGATGATCTCGTCGAAGGTCAGGATCTCCGCGTGGGGGACGGTCCGGACGCCCGCCTCGGGCATGCAGTAGACGCAGCGCAGATTGCAGCGGTCCGTGACCGAGAGACGCAGGTAGGAGACGACCCGCGGCGGCGCGCCGGGCGACGCCTGGGGCGCGGCGGCGGGGCCGGTCACGCTCGCTCGCCCGCCGCTTGCCGCGCCTAGCACCCGGG
>DATDCY010000007.1 GCA_036524115.1 bacterium
CAGACGCCGCTCAAGCTGGCCGTGCCGCTCCACGAGCTGGGGGTCCCGATCTTCGGGACCGCCCCCGACGCGATCGATCGCGCCGAGGATCGCGAGCGCTTCTCCGACCTGATCGTCAAGCTCGGGCTGCGGCAGCCAGAGAACGGCGTCGCGCGGAGCGCGGACGAGGCCTTCGCGGTGGCGCACCGGATCGGCTACCCCGTCATGGTCCGGCCGTCGTACGTCCTCGGCGGCCGCGCGATGGAGGTCGTCTTCGACGACAACGACCTGCGCACCTACCTCACCGAGGCGGTCCAGGCCTCCAACGAGCGGCCGGTCCTCATCGACCGCTTCCTGCGCGACGCCGCCGAGGTGGACGTCGACGTCGTCTCGGACGGCGAGGCGGTCGTGGTCGGCGGCATCATGGAGCACATCGAGGAGGCCGGCATCCACTCCGGCGACTCGGCCTGCGTGATCCCGCCGCACTCGCTCCCGGCCGCCGTGCTCGACACGATCCGCGACTACTCGCGCCGGCTGGCCACCGCCCTCAAGGTGGTCGGCCTGATGAACACGCAGTACGCGGTCAAGGACGGCGCGGTCTTCGTGCTCGAGGTCAACCCGCGCGCCTCGCGCACCGTGCCCTTCGTCAGCAAGGCCATCGGCGTGCCAATCGCGAAGATCGCCGCGAAGGTCATGGCCGGCGCGAAGCTGCGCGAACTGGGCGTGACGACCGAGACGGCAGTGCGGCACTACTCCGTCAAGGAGTCCGTCTTCCCGTTCAACCGCTTCCCCGGCGTCGACACCGCGCTCGGCCCCGAGATGAAGTCCACGGGCGAGGTCATGGGGATCGACCCGGACTTCGGCCTGGCCTTCGTCAAGAGCCAGTTTGGCGCCGGCACGCACCTGCCGACCTCCGGCACCGTCTTCATCTCCGTGCTCGACCAGTACAAGGAGCGGATCGTGCCGATCGCGCGGCGGCTGCTCGACCTGGGCTTCAACCTCTGCGCCACCGCCGGCACCGCGGACGTGCTCAACGCCGCCGGCGTCTCGGCCTGCCGCGTGCTCAAGGTCCACGAAGGCCGCCCGAACGTCGTCGACATGATCAAGAACCGCGAGATCAGCCTGATCATCAACACGCCGCTCGGCCGCCGCGGCAAGTCGGACTCGACCGCGATCCGCCGCGAGGCGCTCGCCCGGCAGGTGCCGACGATCACGACGATCCCGGGCGCCGCCGCCGCCGTCACCGGCCTGGAGTCGCTGGCGCGCGGCGAGCTGAAAGTGCTGTCGCTGCAGGAGTACCACGCCGGCAAGACGTTCTAGGATGGGCCGGCCGCCCGCGGTCGCCGTCTTCCTCGAGAACCGGCCCTTCTTTGGCGCGCTGCTCGCGCACGCGCCCCTGCTGTGGGAGCTGCGCCGCCGCCATCCCGGCCGGCGCATCGTCGCCTTCGCGCCGTTCGAGGAGGCGCACCTGCTGCGGGACCTCGGGGCGGCCGACGCGCTCGTGCGGTACGAACCGTCCTTCAGATGCGTCCGCAGCCATCTGCGCGAGCTGCGGCCCGAGGCGATCTACCTGCTGCGCCCCTACTCCTTCTGGCTGACCGCGGCGGTCGGCCTGCAGCCCGCCCGGCCGCGCGCCGGCTTTCGCACCCGCGCGGGGCGGCTGCTGCTGTCGCGCGCCGTGCCGCACGACGTCAGCCTCTACCGGCCGCGGAAGTACCTGGCGCTCCTGCCCGACCTCGACCACCGCTCCGCGCCGCTCGACGGCTTCTTCCGGGAGCTGGCCGCGGGCGCCGACCGCGCCGCCCTGCCCCCAGACCCCTTCGTCGCCGTGCTGCCGGGCGGCGGCGCCGGGGCGTTCAAGCTCTGGGGGGTCGAGCGCTTCCTCGCGGTCTGCCACCGGCTCGCGGGGGCCGATCCCCGGCTGCGCTTCCTGTTCGTGCTCGGCCGCGCGGAGGAGCACCTGCTGCCGGCCATCGAGGCGGCGCTCGGCGCCGATCGCGCCCGCGTGCTCCTCGAGGCGCCGGTGGCGACCATCGCCGCCGCGGCGCTGGCGGCCGAGGCCGCGGTCGGCAACGACTGCGGCCCCGGCCACGTGTTCCAGATGTGCGGCTGCCCCTACGTCTGCGTGATGAGCGACCACGACGCCCGCGCGCCGCAGCGGACGCTCGAGTGGCTCGACGCGCCCAACCGGCCGCTCGCCCAGGTCTCGCCGCCGGGGGCGCCGATCACGGCGGTCCCCGTCGAACCTGTGGCGGCGGCGGTGCAGCGCGCCTCGGCGCTCCGCGCCGGGCGCTGACCGGGAGCCGAAGGCCTCGAAATCCGCGGGTGCGGACCTTACCGCCCGGGGAACCAGTGCCAGCGGGCCAGCAGCAACAGCATGAGCGCGACGCCGCCGACCCAGGCCTGCCACTCGCGGTGCTGCCGCAGGACGAGGCCCCAGTCGAACGAGCCGCGGCTCTCCGGCGGAACCCTGAGGCGGGGGAAGAAGCGCGGCACCTCGCGGGCCCACGCGGCGTAGGCCTCGCCGAAGATCCGCGTGAGCAGGACCTCCTCGCTGGTGATGAGGCGGTGGTAGACCGGCACGGCGATCAGCAGGAACGCCAGCGCCACCCAGACGGCGCGGCCCATCACCAGGGCACCGCAGGCCATGAGGAAGCTCCCGAAGTAGAGCGGGTTGCGCGTGTGCGCGTAGGGGCCGGTCACCGCGAGCGCCTCGCGCTTGCGGATGTGGCCCGCCGCCCACGTGCGCACCGCGGCGCCGAGCGCGAACAGCACGGCCCCGCCGGCGATCGCCCCCGGCGTCGGCCGCGCCTCCACGAGAAAGGCAGCCGCGAAGACCCAGCCGAGCGCCAGCCGCCGGTCCTTGAGACGGTCGAAGAGAGCGGTCAGCACGGCGTCGCGATCCGGGCGGACGGCGATCGGCGACGGTCGAACGCGGCTCTTCGCATCGTTGTTTCATGGTACCACACGCCCCCCGGCCGCGGCCGCGCGGCGCGCCCCGTGTGCTAGACTTTCCGGCATGTCCGTGGACGATCGGGTCCGTGCCCTCGGCCGCGGCGTCGTGGGCCGGCTCGAGCAGACCGCGGGGATGACCGTCCTGCTCGGGCGCGCGCTGCGCAACCTCGACGCCCTGCGCTCGCGGCCCGTGCGCACCGTCTTCTTCCGCCAGGTCTACTTCACCGGCCTCCAGGCGCTCTGGCGCGTGGGCGGCATCGGCGTGCTCATCGGCGTCATCGTGCTCACCCAGGTCGCGAGCCTCGTCGGCAAGAACGCGGCGCTCGGCGGGCAGATCCTCGTCTGGACGGTGATCCGCGAGCTCGGCCCGCTGTTCGCCGCGATCATCGTCATCAGCCGCAGCACCAGCGCCGTGGCCGCCGAGCTGGGCGCCATGCGCGTCAACCGCGAGATGGAGCTGCTGCGCTCGCTCGGCATCTCGCCGCTGCGCTACCTGGTCGTGCCGCGCGTGGCCGGCATGGCGGCGAGCCTCGTCGCGCTCACGGCCTGGTTCGAGGCCGTGACCATCGCCGGCGGGCTGGCCTTCAGCTCGCTGGTCGTGCAGCTGCCGTTCCTCGCGCAGCTGCGGAACATCGGCGGGGCGCTGACCGCCGGCGACATCGGCGTCTCGCTGCTCAAGAGCGTCCTCTTCGGCCTCGTGGTCGCCGCCACCGCCTGCTACCACGGGCTGCGCGTCGGCGCCTCGATCACCGAGATCCCGCAGGTCACAACGCGCGCCGTGATGCAGAGCCTCACCCTCGTCGTCGTGGCCAACGTGCTGCTGACGGTGGTGCTCACCTCGTGATCGAGCTGCGCGCGGTCTCGATCGGCGACTTCCGCGAGGCGAGCTTCGCCGTGGGCCCCGGCGAGCGCTGCCGGCTGCTGCTCGCGTCCGAGGCGGACCTGACCCTCTTCCTGCGACTGGTCGTCGGGACCGTGCGCCCCGAGTCCGGGACGGTGCTGCTCTTCGGCGCGGACAGCGCGCACCGCACCGAGGCCGCGGCGCTCGCGGCGATGGCCCGCCTCGGCATCGTCTGGCCCGGCGGAGGCTTCGTGAGCAACCTCAAGGTCTGGGAGAACATCCTGCTGCCGCTTTGGTATCATGGCGACGAGCGCGCCGAGCGGCGCGAGGACGAGGTGCTCGCGCTGCTCGGGCGGCTCGGCATGGAGCCCGCCCGCGTCGCAGGCTTCCTCGCGGCGATGCCCGCCAGCCTGCCGACGCGCGAGCGGCACATCCTGGGGGTGGTGCGGGCGATGCTGCCGGACGCCGAGGTCATGATCTACGCCGGGCTCTTCGAAGGGCTCGACGCGCCCACCCGCGCCGCGCTGCTCGGGGAGACGTCCCGCCACCACGACCGCCGCGAAGGGCGTGCGACGCTCTACGTCGCCAGCGGCGCCGACGGGCTCCCTCCCGGGCCGTTCGCCGGCACATCGCTGCGCCAGACCCCCGAGGGGAGGCTCGAGCCGTGGCGCTGATGCGCGAGAGCGACCCGCGCTTCGCCGCCCTCGAGCGCCGGGTCGGGTGGTTCCTGCTCGTCACGGCGCTCATCGTCGCCGGCGCGGTCGGCGTCGTCGGCGTCCGCCAGGGACTCTTCACGCCGAAGGCCTCGCTGACCTTCTTCGACGACAGCGGCCGGGACCTCGCCGAGGGGATGGAGGTCGTGACGCGCGGCTTCCACATCGGCAAGGTGCGCCGCGTGCAGCTCAACGAGGCCGGCAAGGTCCAGGTCACGCTCGCGATCGAGAAGTCGCTCCTGCGCTGGATCCGGAGCGACTCGACGGCGCGCGTCGTGGCGAAGGCCCTGATCGGCGATTCGCGGATCGAGATCAGCCCCGGCACGCCCGGGGCGCCGCCGATGGCGCCGGGCGGCGTCATCGCATTCGTCCGCGAGCCGGACCTGACCGAGGTGGCGACGCGGGTCATGGAGGAGGTCAAGCCGGTGCTGCTCGCGGTCAAGAACCTCGTCGAGTACCTCGACGACCCGCAGGGCGACGTCAAGCAGTCGATCGCGAACATCCGGCGGCTCTCCGCGGGGCTGGTCGAGACGCGCGGGCACGTCGACGAAGCGCTCGCGACGATCGGCGCGCGCGTCGAGGCCGTCGCCGCGAACCTCGAGGCGCTGTCCAGCTCGCTGCGGACCGAGCTGCTCCCGCAGGTCTCCGGCCTCGTGACGGACGGGCGGCAGCTGGTCGGCGACGGCCGGCAGCTCATCGGGCAGGCGGGCGGGGTCGCGAAGTCGCTCGACGCCTTCGTGCGCGAGGACCTCCACGGGATCGCGACGCAGCTGCGCGAGGAGTTGGTCCCGCAGCTGCGCGCCGTCGCCGCCGACGCCGGACGGGCGGCAAACGCCGCGGGCTCGGGCGTCGAGCGGATCGACCGGGAGCTGCCCGCGATCCTGGAGAAGGTGAACGCGAGCCTCGAGAACATCCGCACGATCACGGCGGAGCTGGTGCCCGCCTC
The DNA here is from genome assembly GCA_036524115.1 of bacterium. Lineage (NCBI taxonomy): Bacteria > bacterium. The sequence continues at coordinate 5,435 of DATDCY010000007.1, forward strand.
GCGGGAGGCCGCGGGCGTCGTGCGCGAGGGCGGCGCGCTGATCGAGGACTCGCAGGCGCTGGTGCGCCGCACGCAGCAGCTCTGGCCGTTCCGTACCGGGGGCGACAAGCGCGGGGCGACGATCGGGGTCGACAGTTATGAGATCGAAAACCGGCCGGACGGCGGCGCTCGCGCTCCTGGCGCTCGCTGAGGCGCTGGCGGCCGGCTGCGGCGGCGCGCCCCCGGCGCGCTCGCCGGCATACCGGCTCCAGGAGGATCTCGCGCGCTCGGGCGGGAAAGCGTGGGCGAAGGGCGATCTGCAGGGCGCGATCGCCTCCGAGGAGCGCGCGCTCGTCGTCGCCCGATCCGTCGAGGACGAGGAGGGGATCGCGCTGCGCATCCTGGACATCGCGGCGCTGCGTCGCGCGGCCGGTCAACCCGCGGAGGCGTGGGCGGCGCTCGCGGAGTTGCTCGACCAGCCGCCGGCGCTGCCCTACCCGGACCGCCTGCGCGCGGAGGCCGCGCGGATCGCAGGGCTGCTCGCGCTCGACGCCGGCAACGCCGTCGAGGGCGCGCGCTGGGCCGGGCGCGCACGTGAGCTCTGCAGCGCGTCACGGTGCGGCCGCGAGGGCGCGCTGCTCAACCTGCGCGCCCGCGCCGCGTTCGTCGCGGGGGAGCACGGGGAGGCGCTGCGCCTGGCGCGGGAGGCGGGCGCGCTGAACCGGGAGGCGAAGGACGACGCTGAGCGCGCCAACTCCCTGCGCATCGGCGCCGACGCCGCGCTCGCGCTCGGGCGGCCGGGCGACGCCGCAGAAGCCTACGCCGCGGCACTCGAGATCGACAAGCGCCTCGGCCTTGCGGGGAAGGTCTACCTGGATCTCCTCGGCCTCGGTCGCGCCGCCCAGGACGGCGGACGGGCCGCAGAAGCGCGCGGCTGGTACGAGCGGGCGCGCGCCGCGGCCCGCGCCGCGGGCGCCGACGCCGCCGAGGCTGAGGCCCTGCTCAGTGGCGTGTCGCCCCCATCATCCCGGCCATGAAGCCGCCGATCAGCGCCCCGAAGAACACGACGGTCACCAGGGTCAGCACGATGAAGAAGCCCGCGATGACCGCGACCGTGGCAATCGCCTTGTCGCGCGGCATCCCGTAGACGCTCTGGAGGATCGTGACGCTGACCGGCAGGTGCCAGAGGCCGATCAGCGGCCCGAGGAACGGGATGAACCCCGCCCAGCCCAGGAGCGCGGCGTGCGACTCGGCGCGGAACAGCGCGAGGTAGTCGCCCTTTCCGCCGAAGAAGATCGTCGCCACCAGGTGCAGGATGCCGACGCCGATCGCCGTGCCGATCAGCGCGGCGATGGCGCCGCCGATCATCCCGCCGAGCCCGCCGTGGATCCCCGTCAGCGCGCCGCCCGCGGCGACGATGGCGAGCCCCGGCTGCAGCGCCTGCTCGTCGGCCCCGACCTCCGCGGCGACGCCGCCGTTGAGCTTCACGATCTCGACGGCCTTCTTGAGACTACCCGCGAAGTCCATGTCGCCCCCCTCCCGCCGCGCATCGGCGCCCCTGCCTGCGTCGCGAACCCTGGTCGCCATGGTACCACCCGCCAACGCGGCGCGCGGCGCACACCCCCGGCCGTCGCGCTGTGCTATCGTCGCGCCCGTGCTCGTGCCAGCGCCGCACCACCTCGACGAGGCCGGGGGCGAGGAGCTGATCGGCCGCCTCGCGCGGCTCCCCCGCGCGCCGGAGGCGATCGACTGCTCGCCGGTGCGCTTCGCCGACCCCGCCGGGGTCCTCGCGCTCGTGTCGATCGGCCTGTCGGCAGAGTTCCGGCGCGGCAGCGCCTGGGGATTGGTCCTGCCTCGCGAGCCCGCCGTGCTGTCCTGGCTGACCCGCTGCGGCGCGACGCGCCTGCTCGAGGAGCTGTTCGTCGTCGCCGGCGCGCCCGGTGACGGCGACGGCGCGCGCCGCGGTGGCGAGACCGATCCCGTGCTCCTCGACGCCGCCGTCGTGCGCGAGGGCGCGGACATCCACCGCGCCGTCGCGCGGATCAAGGGGCGCGCGGACCTGCTGCTGGTCTCGCGCCTCGGCTACTCCGGGCTCGCGGCCGACCGGTTCACCGTGGCGATGGCGGAGATCTGCCAGAACGCCGTGGACCACAGCGGCAGCGCGGGCGTGGCGCTGGCGCAGTGCTACCTGCACGCGGCGGGCGGGCCGGAGATCCGCCTGGCGGTGGCGGACGTGGGCATCGGCGTGCGCGCCAGCCTCGCCCCGCGGTACGCCGCCGGCTTCGCCGGCACCTGGGACGATGGGGCGGCGCTCGGCCTCGCCTTCGAGAGCGGCGTCACCGGCACCGGCGACCCGGACCGCGGCCTCGGCCTTGCGGCGGTCTCGAACCTCGTGCGCGCCTGGGGCGGCTCGCTGCGGCTGCGCAGCGGCACCGCCGCCCGCGTCGTCGGCGCGCATCCCTCCGAGCGCGCCGGCCTGCCGCATTTCCCCGGGACGCAGGTGTCAATCAGGCTTCCGCACGCCGCCGGCGGACGATAGCGGCCCATCAGCGCCCGGCAAGACAGCGTACTGAGCGAAGCCTCTCGCGGGCGCTTCCATGGGGGCTCCGCCCCCTCTGGCGCGGCTGGCGCCGCTGTCACCCCCGGAGAACGTCGAGCGCCTTGCATCTGGCCCCTTCTCGGCAGTCCGCCCGCGGACTCTTCACACCACGTGTCAGGTCCGTTGCCCAGCGAAGCGAGGGCAACGAGCATCCGGTCCACGGCTCCGCTGCCCAGCGAAGCGAGGGCGACGTACCCGTCCTGTTCACGGGCCGCCCTATCCTCGTGCACGCCCTCGCGCGCGAGAAGGGTCCGGATGCAAGAAGCGCGACGATC
>DATDCY010000008.1 GCA_036524115.1 bacterium
TCCACGCGCGTGGGCGCCGTCTGGAGCACCGTGTGGTAGCGCAGCGGCGTCTCGATGAAGGCGACGCCGCGCGTGCGCAACAGCCGCTCGGCCCGCCCCAGGTACGGCCGGGGCACGATCAGCAGCTGCGCGCGGGAGAAGTCCACGGGGACCGGCGCGGGCAGATTGGGGTTGGGGAGGCCGTTGTTGTCGACGCTCTCGTTGGAGATGAAGTCGGTCGCGAAGCCCTCCCTGCGGAAGAAGTCCACGAACCAGTGGTCGCCGGTGACGACGTTGTCCCTCCCCTTCTCCCACACCGTCCGCACGATGTCGCCGATCTCCGCCTTCCACGCGTCCGGCTCGATGAGCGGGCCGTCGGCGAGCAGCAGCACCTCGCGGATGGCCGGGGCGCCGCGGCCGGCGGCGGCGGTGAACCGCAGGCGGCAGAACCGCGCCTCCCCGACCCAGGGGAGGACGATCTCCAGCCGCGGCTTCACCGCCTTGAGGAACGGGTGCGCCACCGACCAGAACATCGGCACCGACTTGGCCGGCCGGCCCGCGGCCCGCCAGGCCTGCCCGTCGTCCGAGACCTCGACCTGCACCTCCCAGGCGGCCCGCGCGATGTCCTTCGGGAAGAGCACCACCTCGCGCAGGCGCTCCGGTCGCTCGAACGCGAACTCCAGGCTCGACTCCGGCCCGGCCGCGGGGTCGGCGTTCCAGGACGTGTCGTAGTTGGCGTCGAGGACGGCGGCCGGCCCCGCCTGCGCCGGGCCGGCGGGACGCGCGGCGATGACCGCCGTCTCGCGGAGCTTCTTGCGGAAGTCGCTGAAGAAGGGCCACTTCTGGACCGGCTCCTCCTTCCAGGCGACGCCCGCCGTGCGCAGCGCCGCGGGGTCGGCGCCGATCCAGAAGATTTCCCGCGCGGCGTCGGCGGCGAGCGCGCCCTGCACGTAGCGCTCCGCGCTCGGGTCGGAGAAGGTCGCGAGCCCGAACCCCTCCAGGTTGAGCAGGAAGTTCTGGTACTTGGCGCTGTCGCCCTTGAAGCCGCGCCCCAGGTACCCCGCCTCGAGGCGGTGCGCACGGGCGGCCTGCACGAACGGGTTCGCCTCGTTCGGGTAGCGCACGACCTGCGAGAGGCCGCGCTCGCGGACGGTCGTCGTGAAGGTCCTCGTGAAGTGCGCGTTCGCCGCGAGGTTGTTGAGGACGAGCAGGCACAGCGGCGCCAGCGCCAGCGCCTTCCCGCGGGAGGACAGGCGGGACTGCAGGATGAGCCCGGGGACGAGGAACGCCACGGCGTAGAGCGGCCCGACGTACGAGAGCGGCGTGCTCGTCTCGAAGCGGCTCCCGTAGCTGGAGAAGGATGTGACCGCCAGGTGCAGGGCGAAGTAACCGAACACCAGCGCCTGGCCAAGCACGTCCTCGCCGCGCCGCCAGCGGCGCCACGTCTCGATCAGCGCCCACGCATAGAGCGCGGCGAGCCAGACGAGCAGGGCGATCAGCAGCGCACGCGGGAGCTGGCCGGTCACGCGCGCGAGATCGACGCCCCAGAAGCGGGGCCACGCGTTCGTCACGAACGCCTTCAGGACCTGGCCGAGCCGCCGGGTGTTGTCGGCGTTCACCTGGCCGCCGAGGACCGCGCGGTTGGTGAGGTTGTACCAGATGACCGGCCAGAAGCCGACGACCCAGCCGGCGAGCCAGGGGGCGAGCGCGCGGGTGAAGAACGTCCGCCGCAGCCGCCAGAGCAGCAGGAGCATCGAGATCGCGATCGCCGGGCCGATCGCCATGTTCGTCCAGAACGAGAAGCCGGCGAGCAGGCCCAGGCCCAAGGCGGCCAGCGCGAGCGGGCGGCCCTCGTCGTGGCGGCGCACGAGCGCCAGCGTCGCGAGGAAGACCGCGGGGACGAGCGCGAAGGTGATCGTGTAGTGCGCCCGCGGCTGGCCGGAGAGGTTCATCAGGTAGTCGACGGGGACGGCGAACAGCGCCGCGGCCACGAGGGCGTTGTCGACGCCGAAGAGCCGGCGCGCCAGCAGGACGGTCCCCACGAGGAACAGCGCGCTCACGAGCCAGGAGAAGGCGCCGAGCGTGAGCGTGGAGGCGCCGAAGAGCTTGAACATGCCGGCGATGATGTAGGCCCCCGCCGGCCCCATCCAGGCCTGCCCCGAGTAGAAGATCGGCCGCTCGCCATGCAGGATGTGCATCGCCTGCAACGCCGACGAGGCGGGCGCGAAGCGCTCGAGCTGCAGCGGGTAGGCGGCGAAGAGGCGGTACCCGAGGCCCAGCGCGAGCAGCAGGAGCAGCAGGCGGTTCTTCGCGCGCGGCGTCATTGCGCCTTCCGGCCCGCAGCCGCGTCGGCGGCGGCCGCCTCCTCGAACGTGCGGTCGAGCAGGGCCAGCCGCGTTCGCAGGTACTTCTTCAGGGTGTCCACGTCCCGCTGCCACGTCCACCCCTCGGCCAGCGGCCAGCGCCGGTAGTTGCGGCCCACCGCCTCGACAAGCTCCGTCTCCAGACCGCCGATGCGCTGCATCAGCTCCTGCTCGGAGAGCCGGTCCCGCCGCAGCGCCCGCCAGCGTTCGAGGACCCGGCGGCTGTAGCCCGGCAGGTCGGCGTGCAGGCGGTGGATGAGCGCGTTCGACGCCAGCTCCGTGCCGTAGAAGGACATGTCGGCGTCCCACGGGACGATGAAGAACCGCGCGCCGGGGCCG
>DATDCY010000009.1 GCA_036524115.1 bacterium
GTCCCCGAGCCGGGCCAGCGCCGCCTCGACGCGCCCGAGCCCCAGGTCCATCCCGAACCGCGCCGCGCCGAGGAGCTGCCCGAGCATCTCCTCGTACGACAAGGTCACTTCTTCCCGTTCCCGTTGACCTTGATCGCCGCCCGCGGCGCCCCGAACCAGGCCAGCGTCCGCGCCAGCCGCGCCCGCATCTCCTTGCGGTGCACGATGGCGTCGATGATCCCGTGCTCGAGGAGGAACTCGGATCTCTGGAACCCCTCGGGCAGCTTCTGGCGGATCGTCTGCTCGATGACCCGCGGGCCGGCGAAGCCGATGAGCGCGTTCGGCTCGGCGATGGTGACGTCGCCGAGCATCGCGAAGCTCGCGCTGACGCCGCCGGTCGTCGGGTCGGCGAGGATGGAGATGTACGGGAGCCCGGCCTTGCCGAGCCGCGCGAGCGCGGCCGCGGTCTTGGCCATCTGCATCAGCGAGAGCAGCCCCTCCTGCATGCGCGCGCCGCCCGAGCAGGAGACGATGATCAGCGGCGTGCGCCGCGCCGTCGCCCGCGCGGCCGCGCGGGCGATCCGCTCGCCGACCACCGAGCCCATGCTGCCGCCCATGAAGTCGAACTCGAAGGCGCAGAGCTGGACCGGGCTGCCCAGCACGCACGCCTCGCCGCAGAGGACGGCCTCGGTGGAGCCGCTCTTGCGCGCGGCGTCGCGCGCGCGGTCGGCGTAGCGCCGCGAGTCCTTGAAGTGCAGGGGGTCCTCGGGGCCCACCGCCTCGTCGTGCGGCACGAAGCTGCCCTCGTCGACGAGGAGGCGGATGCGCTCGCGCGCGCCGATGCGGAAGTGGTGCGAGCACTTCGGGCAGACACGCCGGTTGCGCTCGATCTCCTTGCGGTAGATGATCTCGCGGCACCCCGGGCAGATGACCCACAGGCCCTCGGGGACCCGCGGCTGGCGCGGCCCCTCGGGCCGCCGCTGCGTGGCCGCCGCGTCCTGCCCCTCGGGCCCATCCTGCGCCGGCTCCCGCCCGTCCTGCTCCTGTTCCGTCATGCTCCCCGCCCCCGCTCTCGACTGCCGCCGCGGACCGCGACGCTCACGCCACCGCCGCGGACATCTCGAGCAGCGCCTGCTCGAGCACCGCCGCATCCTCCACGCGGTATGCGTCCCCCTGCGGCGCGCGGGCGATGGCCCCGCGCTCCGCCAGGGCTTCGAGCACCGCCCGGGCGTCCCCGGGGGCGAGACCCGAGAGCTCGGCGAGGCCGGTCGGCGACAGCTCGCGCGCTGACAGCAGGTGCGGCTCGGCGCGCAGCGCCTGGCGCGCAAGCACCCACGCGTCCAGCCGCCTGGCGGCGTCCCCCGCGATCTCCAGCAGCTGCTCGGCCACGACCCGGGTGACCTCCGGCCCGTGACGGGCGACCGCGTCCAGCGTCCGGTCGCTGACGAGCAGCAACCGGCTGTCCTTGACGACCTCGGCCCGGCCCGTGCGCGACACGCGGCCGAAGAAGGCCTCCTCGCCGAGGACCCGCCCGGCGCCGAGCACCTCGCTCCCGCCGCCGGCCGCGCCGACGCGGACCGCGCCGCTCTGGATCACGAACAGCTCCTCGCCCGGCGAGCCCTCCGTGTACAGGATCGTCCCCGCCGCGCAGTACTTGCCGAAGAGGCGGAACAGTACCTGCTCGCGATCCACGCGGCCCGGTGCCTAGGCGCCGACCTTCGGCACGTTCTTCAGCGCCTCGTCGATGTCGGCCTGCTGCAGCTCGAAGTCCTCGAGCTTCCTGCTGAAGTAGTTGTCGTAGGCCGTCATGTCGAAGTGCCCGTGCCCGCTGAGGTTGAAGACGATGACCTTGCTCTTGCCCTCCTCGCGCGCGCGCAGCGCCTCGTCGATGGCGCCCTTGATGGCATGCGAGGACTCGGGGGCCGGGATGATCCCCTCGTGGCGCGCGAACAGCACCGCCGCCTCGAAAACCGGGTTCTGGTGGTAGGCCACCGCCTCGGCGATCCCCTCGTGCACGAGCTGGCTCACGAGCGGCGAGTCGCCATGGTAGCGCAGGCCGCCCGCGTGGATCGAGGCCGGCGTGAAGTCGTGGCCGAGGGTGTACATGAGCATCATGGGGGTGAGCTTCGCGACGTCGCCGAAGTCGTAGGTGAACTTGCCGCGCGTGAGCGTCGGGCAGGCCTTGGGCTCGACGGCGACCAGGCGCACCTTGTCGCCGTGCGCCTTGTCGCGCACGAAGGGGAAGGTGAAGCCGCCGAAGTTGCTGCCGCCGCCGACGCAGGCGATGAGCACGTCCGCCTTCTCGCCGATCTTGGCCAGCTGGGCCTTGGTCTCGAGGCCGATGATCGTCTGGTGCAGGCAGACGTGGTTGAGCACGCTGCCGAGGGCGTAGTTGGTGTCCGGCCGCGTGGCGGCGTCCTCGACCGCCTCGCTGATCGCGATGCCGAGGCTCCCCGTGGAGTCGGGGTGCGCCGCGAGGATCGCCCGGCCGGAGTTCGTGCGGTTGCTCGGGCTCGGGATGACCTCGGCGCCCCAGGTCTGGATCATCGAGCGGCGGTAGGGCTTCTGCTCGTAGCTGACCTTGACCATGTAGACCGTGCACTCGAGCCCGAACATCTGGCAGGCCAGGCTCATCGCGCTGCCCCACTGCCCGGCGCCGGTCTCGGTCGCGATGCGCTTGATGCCGGCCATCTTGTTGTAGTAGGCCTGCGGCACCGCGGTGTTGGGCTTGTGGCTGCCAGGCGGGCTGTGGCTTTCGTCCTTGAAATAGATGCGGGCCGGGGTCTTCAGCGCCTTCTCCAAGCCGGTCGCCCGGACCAGCGGCGCTGGACGCCAGATCGCGTAGATCTTCCGCACGTCGTCCGGAATCGGGATCCATCGCTCCTGGCTGACCTCCTGGAGGATCAACTCCCGGGCGAACAGCGGCGCAAGGTCCGCCGGACCAATCGGCTGGAGCGTGCCCGGGTGCAACGGCGGCGGCAAAGGCTCGGGCAGGTCGGCCTGCAAGTTGTACCACTGGGTGGGGATGTCGCTCTCGCTCAACAGGATCCGCTTGGTATTCATTCCAGGCTCCTCAATACGGCCCACTTGTCTATGCCGCCAAGATCAACCAGCGTAATTAGTACACGGCGATTTGTCGATGGTCGCCGATCGAGGGGAAACGCAAACGACGAGATTCCCTCAAGGATACCCCCCATTGGTGCAGACCAAAACAGTGCAGAGTCGCGGGCAACCGGGACGGCATTGGCCTTTGCCGAATCGGCGGTCTCGGGGAGAATCTGGGAACCCGCGCACGACGCGCCGCACACCTTACCCACGAGCGATCCAACCGCATGAGTCTCCGTCGTCTGTCGAGCCGGGCGTGGTTGCC
>DATDCY010000010.1 GCA_036524115.1 bacterium
GGCGCCTCGGGCACGGGCTCGCCCAGCAGCCTGCGCAGCAGCGCCAGCCGGCCGGCGACCGTCCCGACGACGTCCGGCCGCAGCCCCAGGGAGAATCGCGGGGGAAGCGCCCCTCCGCGCGGTGCGCTCAGCGTGAGAAAGCACCCGGAAGCCGTCGATGGGAGCTGCGCGGCGAACCGGCGCGGCCCCGGGGCGGGATACGCGGGCGGCTGGGGCGCCAGCTCGATCCGCTGGAGCACCCGCCCGCAGGAGTCGCGCAGGTCCAGGTGCGCCGGCGCCGGCCAGACGTCCGCCGCGATCTCCAGCAGGTAGCGTCCAGGTTCCACGATCAGCCTCGGCGTGGCGAGCGCCGGCACGTCGCCCTCGCCCGCGTCGCCGGAGACGGCGATCCGGAAGAGCTCCTCCGAGGCGAACGAGAGATACGGCAGGCCGTCGAGCCAGTCGGGGTGTATGCCGAACCGCGTCCGCACTTCCTGGCGGTCCCACGCGGCCACGCCGAGCAGATCGCGGGCGAGATCCCGGGCTGCCGCGGCGTCCAGCGCACCCGACGCGAGCCCGGCCAGCGCCCGCTCGAGCCGCCGGCCGGGCGCCGCCGCGTCGCCGCCGGCGGCCGAGAGCGCCTGCGAGGCCTCAGCGAAGCGGCCTGCGTTGAACAGGTATCTCCCGAGGGTCCCCTCGTCGGCAACGAGCGCGACCCTCGCCGGGGAGAATTCCGCGCGGGCGCTCCAGCGGTAGAAGTGGTTCCCCTGGTACGGCGAGCGCTCGGGGCGGGGCTTATCGATCGGCACGACCGCCAGCTCGCCGGCGCCAACCAGCCGCTCCACGCTCCGGCCGCCGAATTCCGCGGCGATCCTCGCGGGCGCCTCTCCGGCGCGCAGGAGCAGCCACGCGCGCGCCAGCGGTCGCCGGGAGACCGCCGTGACGGCGAACGACCGGCCGGCCCCGAGGTCGCGGACGAGCGGCGAGCGGAGCAGCGCCGGGGTGTCGACGAACGCCACGTCGTCCCCGCGGGAGGACGGCAGCGGCTGCCACGCGGGCAGGTCGTAGGCGAGCGCGAGCAGCGCGGGCGCCTGCACCCTGACGGTGATCCCCGGGTTGCGGAAGGCGGGGAGCGAGTCCTCCTCGAGGAAGAAGCGCGCCAGGTCGTGGGCGGGGGGCAGGGGCGGGCGCAGGTACTTCGGGGTGAGGAACTCCACGCGACCCGCCGGTTCCCCCGCGGGCGGGGCCGGGGCGGCGAACGCGCGCGTCGCGTCGATCGCGACGGTGGGCGGCACGGAGTCCAGGGCCCAGGTCTCGGCGACGCGCCGCGTCTCGTCGCGCCCGAAGAAGTAGAGTTCGTTCCGCGCGGCCGCGCCCAGCCAGAGGATGCCGGCGAGCGCGAGCGCGGCGCCGCCCGCGCGGACGGGCAGCATGGAGTCAGCCGACTCCACACTCCTCGTTGCACACTCCGCGTTTGCGTCCGCCTTTGCCTTCGAGCTTCGCCGCCGCAACTGAATGCGTTGCGCGATGTATCCCTTGCCGAACGCTTGCTCAGTCGTCTGACGTCGCGAAATCCAAATTGCATAAAGGCGCGTTCTAAGCCGAATACGAAGGGCAGAATGGCAATAATATTTGCCAGTCAATTTCAGCGACGCTGGGGCTCCGGTACGTCGTCAAGCAAATAGGAAGCGTGAGACCAGTTGAACGATTTGTCGGAAT
>DATDCY010000011.1 GCA_036524115.1 bacterium
GCGCGCGAGCTGGTGGCGCTCGGCGCCGACCGCGTGCTCGGGGCCGAGCACCCGTCGCTGGAGCAGTTCCACGACGACGCCTACGTCGAGGCCTGCCTGGCGCTCATGGGTGCGGAGCGGCCGGAGATCATGCTCTGCGGCGGCACGGTCCTCGGCCGCGCGTTCTTCCCGCGCGTCGCCGCCCGCCTCGGCACCGGCCTGACCGCCGACTGCACGTCGCTCGAGATCGACGCGGGCAGCGGGGTCCTGCTGCAGACGCGTCCGGCCTACGGCGGCAACCTCTTCGCGACGATCGCCTGCCCCGAGCACCGGCCGCAGATGGCGACCGTGCGCCCGAAGGTCTTTCCCGCCGGCGTCGCCGATCCGGCGCGCACCGGCGAGATCGTCATCCGCCGCGACTGGGCGGAGGCGCTGCACACGCGCACGCGGGTCCTCGAGATCCTCGAGGAGGCCGTGCAGACCATCAGCATCGCGGACGCCGACGTGGTCGTCGCCGGCGGCCGGGGCATGGGCTCGGCGGAGAACTTCGCGCTGCTCGAGGAGCTGGCACGCCTGCTCGGCGGGGCGGTCGCGGCGAGCCGCGCCCCCGTCGACGCCGGCTGGGTGCCGTACGCGCGCCAGGTCGGCCAGACCGGCAAGACGGTCTGCCCGAAGCTCTACATCGCCTGCGGCATCTCCGGACAGGTGCAGCACCTCGTCGGCATGCAGTCCGCCGACGTCATCGTCGCGATCAACAAGGACCCGCAGGCGCCGATCTTCTCCGTGGCCACCTACGGGATCGTCGGGGACGCGCTGGAGGTCGTGCCGCTGCTCATCCGGGCCCTCGGCGGCCGGGGGGGCGCGGCGTGAAGACGGCGTTCCTCTTCCCGGGCCAGGGGTCGCAGTATGTCGGCATGGGCCGCGACCTCCACGCTTCGTACCCGGAGGTGCGCGAGCTCTTCCAGGAGGCCGACCGCGTCCTCGGGTTCGAAATCTCGCACCTGGCCTTTCACGGGCCGGGCGAGAAGCTGATGCTCACCGAGTACGCCCAGCCGGCGATCCTGCTGGTCAGCGTCGCGCTCGAGCGGCTCCTGCGCGCCGGGGGCGTGACGCCGGACTTCGTCGCCGGCCACAGCCTCGGCGAGTACTCGGCGCTGGTGTCGGCCGGGAGCCTCGCCTTCACCGACGCGATCCGCCTCGTGCGCCGGCGCGGCGTGCTCATGGAGGAGGCGGTCCCCGCGGGCCAGGGGACGATGGCCGCGGTGCTCGGGCTGGAGCTGGCGGCGGTCGAGGCCGTCTGCCGCGAGGCGGCCGCCGCCTCCCGCGCGGTCGTCGAGGTCGCCAACATCAACTCCCCGGGGCAGATCGTGATCTCGGGGAACAAGGAGGCGGTGCTGGCCGCGCTCGAGCTGTTCCGCAAGGCGGGGGCGCGGCGCGTCGTGCCGCTCGCCGTGAGCGGCCCCTTCCACTCCCAGCTCATGCAGCCGGTGGCCGAGGTCTTCGAGCGCCACCTGCACCAGGCGGTCTTCGCCGACCCGAAGGTCCCCGTGGTGACCAACGTCGGGGCGCGGCTCGTGCGCAAGAAGGAGGAGCTCGAGCACCTGCTCGCCCGGCAGATCTACTCGCGGGTGGAGTGGGAGCAGTCGATGCGCCGGCTCCTGGCCCTCGGCGTGGAGCGCTTCATCGAGGTCGGCCCGGGGCGGGTGCTCTGCGGACTCATGAAAAAGATTGACAACAAAGCGGTTTGCCATTATGTGGAGGATGCTCCGTCCCTGGAGAAGTTCTTCGGGCGGACGGCGGAGGGGGTCTAGAAACGCATGGAAGGCACCGGGTCGAAGGTCGCTCTCGTGACCGGTGGCGCGCAGGGGATCGGGCGCGCCATCGCGATGGCGCTTGCCCGCGCGGGCGCCGACGTCGCCGTCTGCGACCTCAATCCCGAGGGCGTTGCGGCCGCCCGCGCCGAGCTGGAGGCCACGGGCCGCCGCGCCTGGGGCTTCACGGGCGACGTCTCCTCGCTGGCCTTCGCGCAGGAGGCCGTCGAGAAGACGGTCGCGGCAGCGGGGGCGCTGCACGTGCTCGTGAACAACGCCGGCATCACCCGCGACGGGCTGCTGATGCGGATGAAGCCCGAGGACTGGGACGCCGTGCTGCGCGTCAACCTCACGGGCGCGTTCAACTTCTGCAAGGCCGCGGTGCCCGGCATGATCAAGCAGCGCTGGGGCCGCATCGTCAACATCTCCTCGGTCGTGGGCGCGATGGGCAACGCGGGGCAGGTGAACTACGCCGCCTCCAAGGCCGGGCTGCTCGGCCTGACCAAGTCGCTCGCGCGCGAGGTGGCCTCGCGGGGGGTGACCGTGAACGCGGTCGCGCCGGGCTTCATCGACACGGCGATGACGCAGGCCATCCCGGAGAAGGCGCGCGAGGCGCTCCTCGCGCAGATCCCGGCGGGCAGGCTGGGCCAGGCCGCGGACGTCGCGGCGGCGGTCCGCTTCCTCGCGGGCGAGGAGGCCGGGTACATCACCGGCCAGGTCATCCACGTCAACGGGGGCATGTACACGTAAGGCGGCGGCCGACGGGTTGGTCGCACAGGCCGCCGGAAGAGCACGGGCGGCAGCGCAACGACAACCAAACACAACCACCAGGAGGGAAGGCGCAATGTCCGTTGAAGAACGGGTGAAGAAGATCATCGTCGAGCAGCTCGGCGCGAACGCCGACGAAGTCACCGCGGAGTCGGCCTTCGTCGACGACCTGGGCGCTGACTCCCTGGACACCGTCGAGCTGGTGATGGCCTTCGAGGAGGAGTTCGACCTCGAGATCCCCGACGAGGACGCGGAGAAGATCGCGACGGTCGGCGACGCCATCCGCTACATCGAGGAGCACGCGGCCAAGAAGTAGGCGGGTCTTACAGGCTGCGACGCCCGCGGCGCGCGTCACAGGAGCGCAGCCGCGGGTGCGTCTTTTTCAGGGGAGGTTCGCGGTGGGGGAGCAGGCACGCACGGGGGCGCTGCGGCGCGTGGTGGTCACGGGGGTCGGCGCCGTCTCGCCGCTGGGCGTGGGGGTCGAGGCGCTCTGGGAGGGGCTCTGCGCGGGCCGCTCCGGCATCGGGCGCATCACCCAGTTCGACACGACCGGCTACGAGACCACGATCGCCGGCGAGGTCCGCGGCTTCGACCCGGAGCGCTACCTCGAGAAGAAGGAGGCGCGCAAGGCCGACCGCTTCGTGCAGTTCGCCGTGGCGGCCAGCCGGATGGCGCTCGAGGACTCGGGGATCGCGCTCACCCCGGCGCTCGCCGACGAGTTCGGCTGCGTCATCGGCGCCGGCATCGGCGGGATGAGCACGATCGAGGAGTTCCACACGACCCTGATGACCAAGGGGCCGAAGCGGGTCTCCCCCTTCTCGATCCCGAAGATCATCATCAACATCGCGCCGGGGTACGTGGCCATGGTCCTCGGGCTCAAGGGCCCGAACGAGAGCGTCGTGACCGCGTGCGCCACGGGCAACAACTGCATCGGCTCGGCCGCCCGCTGGATCCAGATGGGGCACGCGCGGGCGATGCTCGCCGGCGGCAGCGAGGCGACGGTCACGCCGATGGGCATCAGCGGCTTCAACGCGCTCAAGGCGCTCTCGACGCGCAACGCCGAGCCCGAGCGGGCCTCGCGCCCCTTCGACGCCGAGCGCGACGGCTTCGTGATGGGCGAGGGCGCGGGCATCGTCGCGCTCGAGGAGCTGGAGCACGCGCTGGCGCGCGGCGCGCGCATCTACGCCGAATTCGGCGGCTACGGCGCGACCGCCGACGCCTACCACCTGACCGCACCCTCGCCCGACGGCGACGGCGCGGTGCGCTGCATGCGCATGGCGATCCGGGACGCGGGCCTGACGCCGGCGCAGATCGGCTACATCAACGCGCACGGCACCTCCACCAAGATCAACGACGCCATCGAGACGAAGGCGATCAAGACCGTCTTCGGCGAGGCGGCCGCGCGCGTCCCGGTCAGCTCGACCAAGTCGATGACCGGCCACCTGCTCGGAGCGGCCGGGGGGGTCGAGTCGATCGTCGCGGCGCTGACCATCGCCCGCGGCGTGATCCCGCCGACGGCGAACCTCGAGCACCCGGACCCGGAGTGCGACCTCGACTACGTGCCGAACGTCGCGCGGCGTGCCGATGTCGACGCGGTGCTCTCGAACACCTTTGGATTTGGCGGCGCCAACGCCTGCCTCGTCTTCAAGCGTTACGTCGCCTGATCCGCCGGTGAAGACCGCTGCGCCTCGCTCCGGCGTGGAGGTGTCGCTGGAGGAGCGGATCGGGCACGTCTTCCGCAAGCCCGAGCTGCTCGCGGCGGCGCTGACCCACCGCTCCGCGGCGGTCGAGCAGGCCGGCGACGGCGCGGAGGACAACGAGCGCCTGGAGTTCCTCGGGGACGCCGTGCTCGGGCTCGCGGCTGCGCGACACCTCGCCGAGGTGCATCCGAAGGCGCGCGAGGGGGAGCTCTCGCGGCTGCGCGCTGCCCTCGTGGGCGAGACGGCGCTCGCGGCAGCGGCGCGGGAGCTGGGCCTTGGCGGGAGCTTGCGGTTCGGGCGGGGCGAGGAGCGCTCCGGCGGGCGCGAGAAGGCCTCGATCCTCGCCGGCGCGCTCGAGGCGCTCCTCGGCGCCGTCTTCCTCGACGCGGGCTGGCGCGCCGCCTACCGCCTGGCGCGCTCTCTCTTCAGCGGTCCCGCGGCGGCGGCCCTGGCGGCGGGCGGGGTCGACGCGAAGACCAGGCTGCAGGAGCTCTGCCAGCGGCGCTGGCGGGAGACTCCGGCATACGCGGTCATGGAACGCAGCGGGCCCGCCCACCGGCCGCGCTTCACGGTGGAGGCGCGGCTCGGCGCGCGCGCCCTCGGGCGCGGCGAGGGCGGCAGCCTCAAGAGCGCCGAGCAGGCCGCGGCCGCGGAGGCGCTGACGACACTGGAGAGGGAGGTACCATGAGCGGCACGGGAAGCGGCGCGGGCACGGGCGGGCGCCTGCCCGTCGTGGCGATCGTGGGACGCCCGAACGTCGGCAAGTCCACGCTCTTCAACCGCCTGGTCGGACGGCGGCAGGCGATCGTCGACAACCAGCCGGGCGTGACCCGCGACCGGCAGTACGCGGTCGCCGAGTGGGACGGCGTGCCGTTCACGGTGGTCGACACCGGCGGCTTCGACCTGTTCGCCTCGGACACGATGGCCGCCAAGGTCCGCGACCAGGCGGCGGCGGCGCTCGCCGGGGCCGACGTCGCGCTCTTCGTCGCCGACGCGGTGGAGGGGCTCACGCCGCTGGACGAAGAGCTGGCGCGCACGGTGCTCGCGCGCTTCCCCGGCCGGGTCCTCGTCCTTGCCAACAAGGTCGACCACCCCGGGCGCGAGCCGCTGGCGCTGGACCTCTACCGCCTCGGCGTCGAGAAGGTCTACCCCGTCTCTGCCGAGCACGCGATCGGCCTCGACGCGGTGATGGCGGAGGTCCTCAGGGCGTTCCCGGCCGCCGCGGCGCGGCCGGGGGACGGGGCCACGGATGCCGTCCGGGTGGCGCTCGTGGGGCGGCCGAACGTCGGCAAGTCCTCGCTCGTCAACGCCCTGCTCGGGGAGGAGCGCGTGGTCGTCGACGCGACGCCCGGGACGACGCGCGACGCGGTCGACACGCCGTTCGCCCGCGGGGCCGAGCGCTGGGTGCTCGTCGACACCGCGGGCATCCGCCGCCGCGGGCGGGTCCAGGCCGAAGTGGAGAAGTACAGCGTGCTGCGCTCGAGCCGCGCGATCGAGCGCGCCGACGTCTGCGTGCTGGTCCTCGACGCGCAGGAGCTGGTCACCGACCAGGACGCGCACATCGCGGGCGCCGTCGTGGAGGCGAAGAAGGCCTGCGTCGTCGTGGTGAACAAGTGGGACCTCGTGGACATTGGGCCGAAGGCGGGGGACGAGTACCGGCGCGAGATCGCGCTGCGGCTCAAGCACCTGGCGTGGGCGCCGGTGCTGCTGGTCTCGGCGAAGAGCGGGCGCAACGTCGGCCGGATCCTGGACGCCGCGGCCGCGGCGCACCGCGCGTACTCGCTGCGGGTGCCGACGCCGGAGCTCAACGCCTTCTTCCGGCGGGCCGTGCGCGACTACAAGCCGCCGACGCTCAAGGGGCGCAAGATCTCGCTCGGCTACATCACGCAGGAGGGGACGCGCCCGCCGGCGTTCGCCGTGCTCGTCAACGAGGCCTCGCGCGTGCACTTCACCTACCGGCGCTACCTCGAGAACCGGCTGCGCGAGGAGTTCGATCTCGGCGGCACCTCGGTCGTGCTGCGCTTCCGCAGCAAGGTGGGCAGCGCGGCGGCCGAGCGCGCGAAGACCCGGCCCGACCGGCGCGGGACGCTGGACCGCAAGTTCAGCGGAGCGAAGCCCGAGCGCCGCTACGCGAAGCCGCGTC
>DATDCY010000012.1 GCA_036524115.1 bacterium
GGTGTAGCTGGCCGGCGCGGTCGCCGCCCAGCCCGCGGCCGTGGCGGCAGGCTTGGTGGCGCTCTCGTTGACCAGGAAGCCGGTCACGCCGACGTTGTCGCTGGCGGTGAGCGTGGTGATGGACACCGTCAGGCTCGTCGAGGTGGCAGGGATCGCGAAGTTGCTCACCGTCGGCGCCGTGGTATCGGGCGGCGGCGTGGCCGGATGGTCGGCCGGGTCGCCCGGGAAGAAGAAC
The DNA here is from genome assembly GCA_036524115.1 of bacterium. Lineage (NCBI taxonomy): Bacteria > bacterium. The sequence goes on from DATDCY010000012.1 coordinate 236, forward strand.
GCGGCGATCTCCACGCCATTGGCGAACCCGTCACCATCGGAGTCCGCTGGCGCGATCGTCGTGAAATTGTGCCCTGCGGCCGCGTACGCGCTCCCGTAGGGGTTCAGCGAGGGGATCGAGGCCGTGTGGCAGAGAGAACAGGAGTCGATCCTCGATCCGACTGCTGCCGGATAAGCCGTGTGGAAATTGTTGTACCAAGTGCCGTTGGCGTGCGCCGCGGTGCCATGGGCCAGAGCCCCGATGGCCAAGGCGGCAGCCAGTGCGAATCTCAAGACATGCTTCATTCGGTTCTTCTCCTTTGGAGCGTTACGGACGTTGCCCGGCCCGGTTCCTGCCAGCCATCCTGCCGCATCCCCCTTCCTTGTTCTTGGCGCATTCCCGGCGCCGGCCGGGGGCTCGCTGTCTTTCGAGATTCTCGAGCCCCCACCGATTCACTATGAAACCAATCATTGTTGTTTAGTTCCCTCCTCTCTGGAGCGCCAATCTAGAGGGTGTGGAGAAGGACGTCGAGTGATTTCCGTCACAATCACTAGGAATTGTGGATAGGAAGTCAAGCGATGACAATCACGCAAAAACAGTCAGTTACGGTGTCAGTCCATGACAAAACTTCGGAATCATGCTTGTGGAGAAATAGACCGTCTTTAGCCCCTCGGTGGCGGAAGATTGGTGAACTTCTGCGGCATGAGGCAGCCTGAAGGCATCTGGGAACATGCCCCCGCGACACATCCCGGGCCGCTATGGCAGACCCGTGCGAAGCGTTCCGGCCTCCGGCGGGCAGGGGTCAATGCCGGGCCGAACTGCGTTTCCCGCCGGCGCGCCCGCTCCCGGGCGCCACCCGATTCCCGAAAGGCGCCGGCCGTGGGACAATGTCGGCGGGACGGACCCCGGCGGAACGCCGGTCGGGGTCGGGGGGCGAGACGGAGGGAGGGGCATCGTGAGCACGCTGCCGAGGGTCATCGTCACCGGCGGCTCGGGCTTCCTGGGCCGGCGGCTGGTGGGTTCGCTGCTCTCCCGCGCCCGTGTCGTCGGGATCGACCGGCGGCCCCGGGCGGAGGCGTATGTGCCCGACCACGAGAACATGAGCTGGTTCCAGATCGACCTCGGGGACGCCGCCGCCGTCGAGGAGACCTTCGCCGAGATCCGCGCCGGCGGACGCGTGGACTACTTCATCCACCTCGCCGCGTACTACGACTTCACCGGCGAGGAGGACCCGGAGTACGAGCGCACGAATGTCGTCGGGTTGCGCAACGTCCTCGACGTCTGCCGCACGCTCGGGCTGCGCCGCTTCGTCTTCGCCAGCTCGGCGGGCGCGGTCCGCGTGCGCCGCGACCGCGCGCCGCTGGACGAGGACGCGCCGGCCGACGGCGAGCACATCTACGCCCGGACCAAGCGCATCGGCGAGGAGCTGGTCCGCGAGCGCTCCCGCGACTTCCCGACGGTGAACGTGCGGCTCGCCGCGCTGTTCTCGGACTGGTGCGAGTTCCCGCCGCTGTACTTCATGATGGAGACCTGGCTGTCGAACGCCTGGAACGCCCGCGTCCTCGGCGGACGCGGCGAGACCTCCACGCCGTACCTGCACGTGCGCGACGCCGTCTCGTTCTTTCTGCGGCTGCTCGAGCGGATGGACGGCCTCGAGCGGGCCGTGACGCTGCTGGCGAGCGCCGACGGCGCAGTGTCGCACCGCGAGCTGTACGAGGCGGCGACCGCGTACGCGCGCGTCGGCACGCGGCCGCCGATCCTGGTGCCGGCCTTCCTCGCCGGCCCGGGGATCGCGCTCAACGACCTCGTCGGCAGGATGCGGGGGCAGCGGCCGTTCGAGCGGACCTGGATGGCGCGCTACATCGACACGTTCCTCTGGGTCGACGCCAGCCGCACCCGGCGGATCCTGGGCTGGGAACCGCATCCGCGGCTCGGTCTGCTCAGCCGCGTCCCGTACATGGTCGAGAACAAGCGCTCCGACAGGGTGGAGTGGGTCCGCCGCAACGCCGAGGCGCTCGAGCACCACCTGGTCCGCCCCAACTACGCCGTCTTCCGCATCGTGCGGCGGCACGCGGCGGAGATCGCCGCCGCCCACGCCGCGCGTTTCCAGGGGCCGGGCGCCGATCCCGCGCTCGCGCGCTACAGCGGCATGAAGCCCGAGGAGCGCGAGTACCACTCCGGCCTGCTGCTGCGCAACCTCATGGACGCCGTCCGGACGGGGACGAAGGGCGGCTTCATGGCCTTCTGCCGCAACCTCGCGGAGCACCGCCACCGGGAGGGCTACCAGGTGGAGAACCTCGTCGCCTCCCTCCAGGCGCTGCGACGGGCGAGCGTGGAGATCGTCGGTCGTGACCCCGAGGCCGCGCCGTTCCGTCAGGCGATCCACGACTATCTCGCGATGACGATCGAGTTCGGGATCGACCAGGTCCTCGAGGTCTTCGAGGAGCACGAGACGGGGACGCTACCCGACCCCGAGAAGTGACCTCTGCCGCCCCCCCGCGCTTCGGCTCTTCTACTTCCCGATGAGCGCCCGCCACTCCCGCGGCAGCTCCGTGACGGGCACGAGGAAGCCCAGGAGCGCGGCTCGGTCGCTGTCGCTCATCGTGAACACCGGCACGCCGACGAGGCGGTAGCGCGCGTCGAGCGCGGCGCCGCCCGAGGAGCCGGAGGCCACGAACGCATCGGTCTTGATCCGCAGCCCGCCGCGCTCGCGCTCGAACCCGGAGACCACGCCCCGGCTGAGCATCACGGGGGCGCGCGTGCCGGTGCCGCCCGCCTCCGGGAAGCCGATCGTGACCAGTTCGTCGCCGAGGCGGGGCACGCCGTCGGGCGCCACCGGGCAGGCCGGGAAGCGGTAGCCCGGCGGCAACGGCTGGCCGTAGAGCCCCGAGGTGATGCGCAGCAGCGCGACGTCGAGCCGCTCGTCCGAGCGCACCAGCCGCGCCCGGAAGAGGTCGCGCGTGATGCTCGTCGCGTCCAGGTTCATCCCGATCACGACCTCGGCGTCGGCCTGAGCGCGGTCGCCGACGACGTGGCTCGCCGTGAGCACGAGGCCGTCGGACGAGACGATCGTGCCGGAGCCGGAGCCGTCGCCGCCGACGATCTCGACCGCCGCGGCGAGCGCCAGCTCCCGCGGGTCGGCCGGGCGCGGCAGTTCCGGCAGCGCGAGCGCCTCCGCGGGTGGGGCGACGCCGGAGGAGACGACGGCGCGGAACTTGACCGGCGCGTCGTAGAGCGAGGGGTCGAGGACCGCGAACCAGAGCCTGCCGGTGGCCGCGAGCGGTGGCTGCGAGCCGCGGTCGATGATCAGGCTCTCGCGGGCGACGGTCGTTGCGGCCTCCCACTGCGCGTCGTCGGTGCCGAGCGGCGGGCCCAGGGACGACGCGGCGAGGTCGAGGTCGCGCCCGGCGTCCACGAGGTCGATGCGCAGGGCCGTCACGCCGGCCGGGATGTCGAGGACGAAGTCGCGTCGGTGGCCGGCCCCGGGCGACGTCGCCTCGTCCACGCCGGCGCCGGCGGCCACGGCGCGCGGCGCCTGCAGGCGGGTCACGTCGACGCGCAACGTGAACGGCACCAGTCGCCTCGCTCCGCGGCGGCCGGCAGCGGCGAGCGACCGCACTTCGACGAGCAGGGCGCCGGGGTTCAGCGCGCTCTCGGCGTGGCGCGTCAGGGCCAGCTCCGCCCGCGTCCCCTCCGGTCCGGCCGTCCACGTCCAGTCGTCGTCGCGCGCCGGCGTGGCCTCTCCGCTGACCGCCCGCAGCCCCACCTCGCCGTCCGGGCTCGTCACCGCCACGTCCACCTGCACGGCATCGTCCGGGACGACGAGGGTGTAGAGGCGCGCGGAGCCGCGGGCCGCGGGGACGTCGCCGTGGATCTCTTTGCCGCTCTCGGCCGGTGTCGGCGCCGCCCCCCGGTCCGAGGGATTCGCCTGACCGGCCGCGGCGACTCCCGGGAGACCGGTGCCGGGCGCTGCCGCCGCTGCCGTTGGAGCCGCCAGCATGAGCGCCACAAGGGCTGTTGACGCCGTCACTTTCACGCGGTCGATGCTACCACGATCGCGGCGCGCGCCCCGGCTGGCAGCACCTTGACGGAATGTGGTGGCGGCCTGACAATGATCATGTGACAAATGGCGCAATGCGGTCGGCGAGCCGGAAGAAGCGCCCCCGGAGCGTTCGGGACATACGTCCTCTCACTTGAAGGGAGGCAGTCCATGATGCGAGGGAACCGCACGCCCCTGCTGGTCCTGGCGCTGGTGCTCGCGTTGCTCCCCGGGTGCGCGAGGGAGGAGCCGAAGATCGCGCTGGAGAGCGCCCCGGGGCCGCCCGGGAGCAGTCCGCAGCCGGAGGCGCCGCACGTGCGGATCGCCGTCGGCGGGATGATCACGCCGAAAGAGGGCATGGCCTACTACCGCGATTTCCTCCGCTACATCCAGGAGAAGATCGGCGTCAAGGTCGACTACGTGGACCGCGAGGGCTACGCGGAGATCAACGAGATGCTCAGGAACGGCCAGCTCGAGGCGGCCTTCGTGTGCAGCGGCCCGTACGTCGACGGCCACCGGGACTTCGGCCTCGAGCTGCTCGCCGCGCCGCAGGCCTACGGGAAGACCGTCTATCACTCCTACATCATCGTGCCCAAGGGCAGCGCGGTCCGCTCCTTCGCCGGGCTGCGCGGCAAGCGCTTCGCCTTCACCGACCCGCTCTCCAACACGGGCAAGCTGGTGCCCACCTACATGCTGGCGCGGATGAACGAGACGCCGGAGTCCTTCTTCAGGGAGTTCGTCTTCACGAAGGCGCACGACAAGTCCATCAAGGCGGTCGCCCAGGAGGCGGTGGACGGGGCCGCCGTCGACAGCCTGATCTGGGAGTTCCTGAACGCGACGGACCCCGGGTTCGCGTCGCGGACGCGCGTCATCGAGAAGTCCCCGCCGTACGCCATCCCCCCGGTGGCGGTCCCCCGCACCCTGGCCCCCGCGCTCAAGGAACGCCTGCGCGCGGCGTTCCTCGGCGCCGACGCCGACCCGCGCGGGCGCGAGATCCTCGCCAAGATGCGGATCGACCGCTTCGTCCCGATCAGCGACGCCGACTACGACTCCGTCCGCGAGATGCAGGACTGGATCGCCCGCCAGAAGCCGGGACGGTGAGGACCGCGCGATGCCCCTCCACAGCCTGCGGACGAAGATCGTCGTCAGCCAGCTCGCGACCACGGTCTTCTTCGCGCTGGCCATGGTGATCTTCGCCGAGACGGTCATCAGCCGCAGGCTCGTCGACAAGCTCCAGGAGAAAGGCGTGGCGATCGCGCGCAAGGTGGCCGCGGACGCCGTCAATCCCATCATCACCGAGCGCTACTTCGAGGTGGCGATGGCGTTCCGGGACCTCCAGGACTCGGAGACCGACTTCGTGTACGCGTTCGTCGTCGCCGAGGACGGGCGCGAGCTGGTCCAGACCTTCCCCGGGCCCGTGCCCGCCGCGCTGAGGATGGCGCACCCGGTCAGCCCGCTCGCGAAGTCGTCCGCGAAGGAGCTGGACACCGACCGGGGGAAGGTGATCGACATCGCGGTCCCGCTGCTGCGGGGCGAGATCGGCGTGCTCCGGGTCGGCTTCTCGGAGAGCGCGATCCACAAGGACGTGCACGAGATCGTGCTGCTGATCGTGGCCTTCGCGGTCCTGACGCTGGTCGTCGGCACCGTGGCCGCGATCGGCCTGTCCCGCCTGTTCATGCGGCCGCTGGCCACCCTGGCCCTGGCGGCAGAGCGCTTCGGCCGCGGCGAGACCCAGGAGAAGGTGGGCATCAGGACCCGCGACGAGGTCGGCGAGCTGGCGGCGGTCTTCAACGAGATGGTCGAGAACCGCGAGCGCTTCGAGGCCGAGCGCGAGCGCCTCGTCCACGAGCTCCAGCAGTCCCTCGCGGAGGTCAAGGTCCTGCGCGGCTTCCTGCCGATCTGCTCCCGGTGCAAGCGGATCCGCGGTGGCGAGGGGTACTGGCAGCAGATCGAGTCCTACATCAGCGCCCACACGGAGGCGGAGTTCAGCCACGGCCTCTGCCCCGAGTGCACGCAGGCGCTCTACCCGGAGATCTGGGAGAAGATGCAGCGGGAGCGACGCTGACGGGCGTTGCGCCCCCCAAGCGGACTGCCGGCCTTGACTTCGCCCCCGCCCGCCCGGAGAATGCGGACGAGCGCAGTCTGCGGCGTCACGGCGGGCGGCAGGGGTGGCCGTCCACGGTCCAGCGAGGACAGCATGACATCCGGTCCGTTCCTGACCCTTCGCGCGCGCACGGCGGCGTTGCTGGCCGTCGCGGTCGCCGTGTGTGCTCCCGGCGCCGGCGCGACCCGTGCCGCGGAACCGGCCCCGCGGGAGATCCAGGTCGGCGCCGAGCGGGACTTCCGGCCGTACTCCTTCGTCGACGAGCAGGGGCGACCCGCGGGGCTGGGGATCGACCTCATCCGCGCCGTCGCCCAGACCATGGGGCTGCGGATCCGCATCGTCCCCAGCACCTGGGACGCCGCGTGGAACGGCCTCGTCGCAGGCGAGCTCGACGCACTCCCGGTCGTCGCGCGCCTGCCGAGCCGCATGTCCCAGGTGGATTTCGGGCTGCCTCACACCGAGACCTTCGATGCCTTCTTTGTGCGCCGCGGCGACCCGGCGCCGGCGACGATCGAACAGGCGCAGGGCAAGGTCATCGCCGTGCTGCGCTCGGACGCCGCCCACCACGCGCTGGTCGAGCGCCGGTTCCGCGGGGCGCTGGTCCCCGTCGACTCGACCGCGGAGATGTTCTCGCTGCTCGTCGCCGGCAGATGCGACGCCCTGCTCTACCCGCGCCTCCTCGGCGAGCTGGAGATCCGCGAGCGCCGGCTGCGCGGCCTGGTCGCGGGGCCGCCGATTCCCGACTACAAGCGCGTCTTCTCGTTCGCCGTGAAGAAGGGCGACGCCGACCTGCTCGAGAAGCTCAACGAGGGGCTCCTCATCGTCAAGGCCAGCGGCGGGTACAACCGCATCTACGAGAAGTGGCTCGCGGTCGACGACCCCTGGGTGCGGCTCAGGCCCTACCTCGCCCCCGCGGCCGGCGCGATGCTTCTGCTCTCGGTGCTCGGCGCGCTCTGGACCCTCAGCCTCCGCCGCGAGGTCCGCAGGCGCACCGCCGAGGCGGCCGAGCGCAGGCGCGCCGAGGAGGCCGCGCGCGAGAGCGAGACCCGCTACCGCCTGCTCTTCGAGAGGAACCCCACCCCGATGTGGGTCTTCGACGAGGAGACGTACCGGTTCCTCGCCGTCAACGAGGCGGCGGTGCGCCACTACGGCTGGTCGCGCGAGGAGTTCCTCGCGATGACGATCCTCGACGTGCGCCCCCCCGAAGAGCGGGAGCGGGTGCGCGCGGTGATCGAGACCCAGCGCGGGTCGCGGGAGGCGGGCGTCGGCGTCCACCGCCACTGGCGCAGGGACGGCGCCGAGATCGCCGTCGATATCACGGTCAGCTCCGTTCCCTTCGCCGGCCGCCCGGGTCGCCTCTGCGCGATGGTCGACGTCACCGAGCGCACCCGGGCCGAGGAGGCGCTGCGCGAGAGCGAGCGGACGCTGGACGCGATCTTCCGGGCCATCCCCTATCTCGTGTCGCTCCACGCGCCCGACGGGAGGTGGCTCAAGGCGAACCCGGCGGTCGTCGAGTTCTTCGGCTTCGATCCGGTCGGGGCGCCGCGCGAGGACATCGCGCGGCGGCTCCACGCGCGGCTTCCCGACGGCACGCCGCTCACCGCCGCGAACATGCCCTCCTCACGGGCGCTGCGCGGCGAGACGGTGTTGGGGGCGGAGTACCTGATGGACGACCGGCGGGGCAGGGTGCGCCGACTGCTGATCAACGCCGTCCCCTTCCTCGGAGAGGGGGAGGTCCGCGGCGCGGTGTTCGCCCAGGAGGACATCACCGAGTTCCGGGCGGCCGAGGAGGCGATCCGGACCGCGGCGGACTTCCTGCGGCTGATCAACGAGAGCGCCGGGCTCCCCGAGCTGATCAGGGGGGCGACGGCGTTCCTTCAGCGCCTCTCCGGCTGCGAGGCCGTCGGCATCAGGCTGCGCAGGGGCCCGGACTTCCCCTACTATGAGACGGTGGGCTTCCCGCGGTCGTTCGTGCAGCTCGAGGACAGCCTCTGCTCCCGCGAGCCCGACGGCAGGCTGCGGCGCGACACGGCGTGCAACCCGGTCCTCGAGTGCATGTGCGGCAACGTGATCCTTGGCCGTTTCGACCCCGCGCAGCCGTTCTTCACCGCCGCGGGCAGCTTCTGGACGAACAGCACGACGCAGGTGCTGGCCAGCACCAACGAGGCTGACCGGCAGGCCCGCACGCGCAACCGCTGCAACGGCGAGGGGTACGAGTCGGTGGCCCTGATCCCGCTGGTGATGGGCCGCGAGCGGCTGGGTCTCATCCAGTTCAACGACCGCCGTCCGGGGTGCTTCAGCGCGGAGGGCATCGCGTTCTGGGAGCGCCTCGCGGGGTACCTGGGCGTCGCCGTCGCGAAGTTCAGCGCCGAGGAAGAGCTGCGTCGGAGCCGGGAGGACCTGGCGCGCGCCCAGGAGGTCGGGCAGATCGGCAGCTGGCGCCTGGATGTCCGGCACGACGTGCTGACGTGGTCGCGCGAGAATCACCGCATCTTCGGGCTGCCCGAGGGCACGCCGCTGACCTACGAGACCTTCCTCGGGCTGGTGCACCCGGAGGATCGCGCGCACGTCGACCGCGCATGGCAGGCCGGCATGCGGGGGTCGCTCTACGACGTCGAGCACCGCATCATCGTCGACGGGCGGGTCAAGTGGGTTCGCGAGCGGGCCTTCCTGGAGCTCGATGCGGCCGGCGAGCTGATGGGCGGCTTCGGCATCACGCAGGACGTGACGAAGCGCAAGCTCGCGGAGCAGCGGCTGCGCGAGCTCAACGAGACGCTCGAGCAGCGGGTGGCGTGGCGGACGGCTGAGGCCAATCGCCTGGCCGACCAGCTGCGGGCGCTGGCCGCGCGACTGGCGCAGTCGGAGCAGCGCGAGCGCAAGCGGCTCGCGCGCATCCTCCACGACCACATCCAGCAGTTCCTGGTGGTGGCGCGCATGCAGCTGGAGTCCCTGCGGCGCGAGAGCAGCCCCGAGCGCCGGCAGGCCTGTCTCCAGAGCGCCGACGCGATCCTGCTCGAGGCGCTCGCGGCGTCGCGGTCGCTCGCCGTTGACCTGTGCCCGCCCGTGGTGTACGAAGCCGGCCTGGTGGCGGGCCTGAACTGGCTCGCCAAGAGGATGGGCGAGCAGCACCGCATCGCGGTCGAGGTGCACGCGGAGAAGGGCGCCGAGCCCGCCGGTGAGGAGACGCGGGTGCTGCTCTTCGAGTGCGCGCGAGAGCTGCTCCTGAACGCGGCGAAGCACGCGGGGGTCGCGGAGGCGCAGCTGCTGCTGCGGCGCGCGGGCGCGGACGACGTGGAGCTGACGGTTCAGGATCGGGGCCGGGGCTTCGAGGCGTCCACGCTCGCCGGGCGGGATGCCGACTCGGTGACCTTCGGGCTGTTCAGCATCCGGGAGCGGCTGGCCTACGTCGGCGGCCGCATGACGATCGAAAGCAGCCCGGGGCAGGGGACGCGCGTCACGCTGACGGCGCCGATCGCCGCGGACGCGAAACCAGGAGGGGGGGATGTGCCGATGGAGCAGGCAAGCGGGGAGCGACGCCAGCAGCTGCGGGTGGGGCGCAAGGACCGGGACTGCCGGGTGCTGATCGTCGACGACCACCGGATCATGCGGGAGGGGCTGCGGGGCCTCCTCGCGTTCGAGCGCGGCATCGAGGTCGTCGGCGAGGCGGCGGGCGGCCCGGAGGCGATCGAACTCGTGGCGCGCCTCGCCCCGGACGTCGTGATCATCGACGTCAACCTCGACGGGATGAGCGGGATGGAGGCGACGCGCCGCATCCTCGCGCAGAACGCGAGCCTCAAGGTGATCGGGCTCTCGATGCACATCGACCCGGAGGTCGCGCAGGCCATGCGCGACGCGGGCGCCGCGGCATACCTCACCAAGGGGGGGCCGTGCGAGGACCTGATCGCCGCGATCCGGGCGGCCGCCCCCGCACCACCGGGGGAGGGCGGCTAGGCCTGGCCGCGCGCCGCGCCGCGCCGCGCCGGCGAACCGGCCGCTAGTAGGGGAAGCGCTCCTTGTCCGGGTAGCGCCGCTCCAGCTGCCGGATCTGCCGGTTGTGCTCGTCGCCCATCTGGTTGCGCTCCAGCTGCTGGCGGTAGCGCAGCGGCGCCTGCGCCTTCGGCTGCTTCTCCTGCTCCAGTTCGCGCTGGTGCAGCTGCTGGAGCAGCTCGCGCTCCTGCACCTGGCGCTTGATGAGCTCCTCGCGCTCGTTCTGGTAGCCGCGCGGGGCCCCGGCGCGTTCCTCGGGGGGGCGGTTCTGCGGCGGCGCGGGGAAGCGCCGTTGGACGGTCGGGCGGTAGATGCGCAGCTCGTTGCCGCGGACCTCGTGGCGGCGCCCCTCGAACTCCGCGTTCTCGTCGCGGACGCGCAGCTTTTCCGGCCTGCCGCCCCAGCGCCGGAACGTGTCGTCGGAGAAGGTGCGGTCCCTCACCCGGCCGTGGTCCATATCGAAGCGGTTCCTGACGATTTTCGTCGCGCGGAAGACGCCGGTGACGCGGGGCCGCGCGACGAAGGACCGCCACAGATCGTGGTCGAAGCAGCTGCGCTGCGGCACGAAGTTCCAGAAGAAGGCGTCGATGTCCTCGAAGCCGAACCCCCCGAAGGCGAAGCCCGCGCGGATGTCGAAGCCGATCGGCGGCGGCAGCGGCGCCCAGCCGACGAAGCCGCCGCCGACGCGCCACGCGACCCAGGCGGGCGCCCAGACGGTGTCCGGCACCCAGAACCAGCCGATGTCCTGGTCGTAGGCCCAGCGCCCGTAGTGGAAGGGGATGTCGCCCCAGGGCTCCTCGGCGATCCACATCATGCCGTCGTCGGTGTAGGCCCAGTAGCCGGTCGTGTACGGGCGCCAGCCGATCGGCATCCCGGCGGGCGTCCAGACCCAGCCGAACCCCTCGCGCTCCGCCCAGGCGCCGTACGGCGAGAGCGAGGAGAAGAAGAAGCCGAAGTCGACCTCGGCGCGCGCCGCCGGTATCGCGGCGGCCACGACGAGGGCCGTGCCGAGGAGGACGGCGAGCAATGACTTGCGCATGGTCCTTTCCTTTCCCGAAGGGTTGACGCTGCCGGCGACCACCTGCTCAGGGGGGGGGCCGCCCGTCGCGGCGCGCCCGCTGATAACGGGAAGATAGGTCCTGCGGCGGGGAACGGGTAGCCGCCCGTCAGCCGGTTGCCCGGTCGGGTTTCTTGCGCCATACTGCGGCGCAGGCGACCGGAGGGGGGACGGTGGGCGCGGAAAGGGATGCATCGAACGTGCGCGGTCGCCTCTCGATCTGCCTCGGCTAAGTACGGACATGCTGCGGCGTCTCTCCCCCGCGACAGCGGTGGCGCTTGCCGCCGGTCTGGTTGTGCTCGGCGTCGCGCTCGGTTACGCGCTGCGCTCGCTGCAGGTGCGGCCGGACAACGCCTATGAGATCCGGGGCGGGCGCAGCGGCCTGACCAACCCGCTCCTGGACTGCGAGGTCCACGGGTACCGCCACGGCCGGGAGCTGCCCTCGTTCCAGCACGAACTCGAGGGCCGCGTCGCGGACCTCCTGCGCGGCGGCACGGTCCGGGAGGTCTCCGTGTACTTCCGCGACCTCGACAACGGGCCGTGGGTCGGCGTCGGCGAAGACCGGCCGTTCGCCCCGGGGAGCCTGCTGAAGCTGCCGACGATCATCGCCTGCCTGAAACAGGCGGAGGCGGACCCCGCCTTCCTCGACCGCACGGTCCGGTTCCAGGGGGCGCTCGAGGGCGGCGTGATCGCGGGGTTCGACCCGGGCGCGCCGCTGGAGGCCGGGAAGGAGTACACGGTCAGGGAACTGCTCGCGCGGACGGGGGCGCTCTCGGACAACTACTCCCTGATGCTGCTCAACCGCCTGGTCGATCGCCGCGTCTTGCGCCAGATCTACCACGACCTCGGGCTCGCCGCGCCAGCGGACGTGATCTCCCAGGCCGTGCCCATCTCGCCGAAGACGTACGGGCAGATCTTCCGCGTGCTCTACAACGCCTCGTACCTCAGCCGGCAGATGTCGGAGACGGCCCTCGGGCTGCTGACGGACACTGTCTTCGCCGGCGGGCTCGTGGCCGGCGTCCCGCCGGGGACCACGGTCTCCCACAAGTTCGGCATCTACACCGAGCCGGCCGGTGGGGCGACCGCGACGCAGCTCCACGACTGCGGCATCGTCTACCATTCCCGGCGGCCCTACTTCCTCTGCGTGATGACGCGCGGGACCGCCGAGCCGGCGCTGGAGGCGGCCATCCGGGACGTCGCGTCGTTCGTGTACGCGCGCGTCGACGCGTCCACGGCGGGTGGCGCGGACGGGCTCGGCCCCCCCCCGGCAGAGGTGCGGCGATGAGCGCTTCGGTCAGCGCGGACCGGCCCGCCGGCAGGGGCGTCGTGCGCCGCCTGAACGATCTGAAGCTGCGCTGGAAGCTGCTCCTCGTGGTGCTGCCGCTGGCGACGCTCCCCGCGCTGGTGGTCGGCACCGTGGTCGGCTTCATCGCGACGCGGCAGGCCTACCGCGGCATCACCCAGACGAGCAAGGACGACCTCGAGCACATGGCGCGTTTCGCCATCGATCTGCTCAACGCGCACTACCAGCAGTTCGAGGTCTACCGGGCCGACAAGAAGCAGGGAATCGACCGCGAGCTGGCGACCCTCGTCAACCTCGCCTACAACCTCGTCGAGAGCGAGGAGCGCCAGCGCCGCGCGGGGCGCATCAGCCGCGAGGCCGCGCAGCGCGAGGCCCGCAAGGCGCTCAAGAGCGTCAAGCTCGGCGCGACCGGCTACCTCTACGCGATGACGGGGGACGGGCTGCTGACCGTGCACGTCGCCCAGGAGGGACAGAACATCGCCGGGGAGCGGGACGAGCGCGGCCGCTACTTCATCCGCGAGATGTGCGCCGCGGCGCGCGCCTCCGCGCCCGGGGAGGTGCTGCACATCGTCTACCCCTGGCGCAACCCGTCGCTCGGCGACACGCGCCCGCGCAAGAAGGCCGTGGCCTACCGGTACTTCCGCGAGTGGGACTGGATCGTCGCCGCCGGCGGCTACCTCGACGAGACGTACGAGGACGTGGCCTTCGAGAACCGCGCCTTCGATGAGCTCAAGGCGCGGCTCAAGAGCAAGCGCGTCGGCAGGACCGGCTACATCTACGCGCTCTCGAGCGCGGGGGACCTGCGCATCCACGTCGACCGCGAAGGCGAGAACATCATCGACGCGCGCGACGAGAGCGGCCGCGCCTTCATCCGCGAGATCTGCGAGAAGAAGAGCGGCTGGATCCGCTACCCCTGGAAGAACGTCGGGGATGCGCGGCCGCGCATGAAGATCGTGCGCTACGAGTACTTCGAACCCTGGGACTGGATCGTGGCGGTCGGCTCCTACGAGGACGAGTTCTACGCCGAGGCCAACCTGATCCGGGGGCGGATCTTCTGGAGCATGGCCGGGCTCACGACGCTCGCGGTGCTGGTGGGCACGGTCCTCGTCTTCCACGCCTCCCGGGTGCTCACCGTCCCGATCGAGCAGATGATCGCCGTGATCCGCAGGGTCAAGCGCGGGAGACTGGACGAGCGGATGCCGGTGCGCTCGAACGACGAGCTCGGCGAGCTGGCGGCGACGTTCAACCGCATGGTCGGGATCATCGAGCGCAACCAGGAGATGGAGACCACGCTGGCGCAGCACGAGAAGATGGCGTCGCTCGGGGTCCTCTCCTCGGCCGTCGCCCACGAGATCAACAACCCGCTCGGCGTGATCCTGGGCTACGCGGCGCACCTCGAGGGCAAGATGGACCCCAAGGACCCGAGCTTCCGCTACATCCAGGACATCCGCCGCGAGAGCAAGCGCTGCAAGGGGATCGTCCAGGACCTCCTGAGCTACGCGCGCACGCCGAAGCCGGCGCTCGAGGAGACGGACCTCACGACGCTGCTGGACCAGATCGCGGACTTCGCGGCCAATCACCTCGACCTCAGCCGCGTGCGGATCGCGCGGGAGTTCGCCCCGGGCCTGCCGCCGGTGTGCGTCGACCCCGACCAGATCCGGCAGGTCGCGATCAACCTGATCCTCAACGCGGGCGCCGCCATGGAGGCGGGCGGGACCATCACGGTCGGAACGGCGCCGGCGGGGCCCGCGCGGGTGGAGATCTTCGTCCGCGACCAGGGGTGCGGCATCGCGCCGGAGAATCTCGAGAAGATCTTCGAGCCGTTCTTCACCACCAAGGCGCGGGGCACGGGGCTGGGCCTGGCGATCACCAGGCGGATCATCGAGCAGCACCAGGGCACGATCACGGTCGAGAGCGCGGTCGGCGTCGGCACCACGGTGCGGGTGTGCCTGCCGGTCGAGCGCGAGGAGATCTAGATGGCGGCGCGCAAGCGGGTGCTCGTGATCGACAACGAGGAGGGGATCTGCCGCATGGTCGAGGCCGTCCTCGCCGACGGCGGCTACGAGGTCGGCGTGAGCACGCAGCCGCTCGAGGCCGTGGCGGCCTTCGCGCCGGGGCGCTGGGACCTGGTGATCACCGACGTCAAGATGCCGGGCCTCGACGGCCTGGAGGTGCTGCGGCGCGTCAGGGAGCTGGACCCGGTGGTGCCGGTGGTGATGATCACCGCGTATGCGACCGTGGAGATGTCGATCCAGGCGTTGCGGCGGGGTGCGTACGACATCATCACCAAGCCGTTCGAGCCGGAGGAGCTGCTCCACCGCGTCGGCAACGCGCTCTCCCAGACGCGGCTGCTCGAGGAGAACCGCTCGCTGCGGGAGGAGCTCGGGGGCGAGTTCCGCTTCGACAACATCGTCGGCGCCGCCACCGGGCTGAAGGACGTGCTCGAGAAGGTGAAGAAGGTCGCGGTCCGCGACCTCTCGGTGCTCATCACCGGGGAGTCCGGGACCGGCAAGGAGCTGATCGCGCAGGCGATCCACCACAACTCGCCGCGGCGCGCGGGGCGCTTCGTCGCCATCAACTGCGCGGCGCTGCCGGCCTCGCTGCTCGAGAGCGAGCTCTTCGGCTTCCGCCGCGGGGCGTTCACCGGGGCGAAGGAGGATCGGCAGGGCCTGCTCGAGGCGGCCGACGGAGGGACCGTCTTCCTCGACGAGGTCGGCAACCTGCCGCTGGACGTCCAGAAGACGCTCCTGCGTTTTCTCCAGGAACGCGAGTTCCTCCGGATCGGGGACGCCGCGCCGCGGAAGGTGGACGTGCGGATCATTTCCGCGACGAACGCCGACCTCAAGGCGGCGACCAGGGCGGGCGCCTTCCGCGAGGACCTCTACTACCGGCTCAACGCGGTGACCCTGCACCTGCCCCCGCTGCGCGAGCGCTCGTCCGACATCCCGCTGCTGGCGGCGCACTTCGTCCGCCGGCAGAACGCGAAGTTCGGCACGGCCGTCCGCGGCTTCACGCCCGAGGCGCTGGCCGTCCTCTCGGCGTACGCCTGGCCGGGGAACATCCGCGAGCTGCGGAACGTCGTCGAGGGCTGTCTCGCGCTCGAGTCGGGCGACCTCGTCGGGCAGGCGGTGCTCGCCCAGTTCATCGAGGTCCCGGGCGGCGCGCGGGATGGGAGCGCGGAGGTGCCCGGGGAGTTGCCCGCTGTGGCCGAGGAAGGAGAAGACGGCGGCGAGGGCGGGTTCGCATCGGCCGCGAGCCGCTTCGAGGCGGAGTACTTCCGGTCGCTCCTGCGCAAGACGCGCGGCAACGTGGAGGTGGCCGCGGCGGAAGCCGGGCTGAACCTGGCGACGCTCTATCGGAAGATCAAGAAGCATGGGATCAGGAAGGAGGACTTGGCCTGACATATTTGCAGTATTGCGAATATCCAGTGTCTTCTGTTTGCAGTCTTGCGAATATCATGACCTTCTGGTGAAAAGTCATTCAACTGCTCAATAGACATAGATTTGTTTCGTAGAGCGCGACTTCTTCCGGGCACCGTCTGATATCAGTTCTGCCGTTTATCAACAAGCACTTCATTCGCGATCATGCGAGGACGACAGTTCTCCTGCCTATGATCAGATAATGTTGGTAACGTGTGCAATATACTGTAACAAAAGGACTTTGTGCTGTGCGATCCCAACGGTAATCGGCGTCTGGCACGGCTGTTGCTCTATGGACCGGAGCGAGGCTTCCGGGTGTTCCGCCCGGGCGCTTCTTGCGATCGCGGCCTGGTGGCCGGGAGGCAGGGCGATGACCAAGACGCAACTGCTGGACGACCTGATGAAGAAGACCATGCATTGCCCCTACTACGGCCGGGAGGCGGGCGGCTGCGATTGCGGCCGCGGCTACATCTCCGTTTCCACGGTGCAGCGCATCGCAAACCACTGCAGCGCGAATTACGTCGCCTGCGAAACCTACCGGACGCTGCTCGACCGCGACACGAGTCCGTGCCGCGTCCCGGACGTCGACCGCAACCCAGAACTGCGCCAGAGGACAGGAGGGGACATGTCGCATCAAGCGGACAGAAGAGGCTGGATCGTCACGCTCGCCGGCACCGCCATCAACCTCGCGCTCGGGATCCTCTACACGTGGAGCATCTTCAAGGGCGCCATCAAGGACTCCATCGTCCGGGGCGGCGAGGGCGCCTTCCGCTGGGACCTCGCCTCGATCAACGATCCGTACGCGGTCTGCTGCCTCGTGTTCGCGTTTGCGATGATCGTCGCGGGTCGCGTGCAGGACAAGGTCGGCCCGCGGCTGACCGCGCTCGTCGGCGCACTGCTTGTCGGGGCCGGCTTCATGTGGATCTCGCTGACGACCAGCTACTGGGCCTGGGTCCTGGGCTTCGGGGTCCTGGCCGGCGCGGGCATCGGCTTCGGTTACTCGGCGGCGACGCCCCCGGCGCTCAAGTGGTTCCCGCCGGCGCGCACGGGCCTCGTCGCCGGCATCGTGGTCAGCGGCTTCGGGCTGGCCTCGGTGTACATCGCGCCGCTGGCGACCATGCTCGTGAAGAAGTACGGCCTCCAGCAGGCCATGATGTTCTTCGGGCTCGGCTTCCTCTTCGTCGTCAGCTGGCTGGCGATGCTGCTGAAGAACCCCCCGAAGGGCTACGGACTCGCCGCGGCGCCCGCCGCCGCCGGCGCCAAGCCGAAGCCCGCCGCGGCCGATCACCGGCCCTCCGAGATCCTGCGGACCCCGACGTTCTACCTGCTCTGGAGCCTCTTCTTCATCGGCTCGGGCGCGGGGCTGATGGTCATCGGCAGCGTGGCCGGCATGGCCAAGAAGAGCCTGGGCGAGATGGCCTTCGTCGCGGTGGCGATCATGGCGATCGGCAACGCCGCCGGCCGCATCGTCGCCGGCGTGCTCTCGGACCGCATCGGCCGCGCCCGCACGCTCTTCTTGATGCTGGGGCTGCAGGCGCTGATGATGTTCGCCGCGATCCCGGTCGTCTCCTCGGGCGCGACGGCGCCGGCGGTGCTGGTGCTGCTGGCGACCTTCATCGGCTTCAACTACGGCACGAACCTCGCGCTGTTCCCCTCGTTCGCCAAGGACTTCTGGGGCCTGAGGAACTTCGGCGTCAACTACGGCGTCCTCTTCAGCGCCTGGGGCGTGGGCGGCTTCGTCATGGGACGCGTCTCCGAGATGCTCGTGGCGCGCTCGGGCGGCAGCTTCGACAGCTGCTTCATCTCCGCCGGGCTCTGCCTCGTCATCGCCGCCGCGCTGGCCCTGAAGATCAAGTCCCGCGAGCAGGTCGAGGCCGAGTTCGCGGCGCTGGAGCCGCAGCCGGTCGTCCAGGAGGCCTAGAGGATCCCCGCGGGAGGGGGAGGGCGGCCGAACGGCCGCTACTCCTCCTCCCGGCGCAGTCCGGCGCGCACCCGCGCCACCTGCTGCTCGAAGTCGTTCAGCTCCCGCAGCCAGTAGCTCCGCGTCCCGAAGTCCGGGGCGACCCGCGAGTGACCGTCCTCGGCGACCTGGTGGGCGCACCACGCCATGTAGTGGATGAACCGCATCGCGCGCAGCGGCCCGATCAGCCGCAGCGTCCGCCGGTCGAAGGGCCGGAAGGTCTCGTAGCCCTCGAGAAAGGTCGCGATCTCCGCGAGCGAGTCGCCCCGGTAGCCGGGAAGCAGCATCCAGAAGTCCTGCACGGGCGGCCCGACCGACATGTCGTCGAAGTCGATGATGAAGAACGACTCGCCGGGGCGGTAGATGAGGTTGGAGACGTGGCAGTCGCCGTGAATCGCGATCATCTCCACGCCGCGGAACATCGGCGCCGATTCCTCGATGAAGGCGCCGGTCAGCTCGCGGAAACGCCCCTCCAGGTCCTCCGGGATGAAGCCGCCGGCCAGGACGTAGTCCACCTGGGTCCGCGTCGAGAGCTCCGGCGCCATCGTGATCCGGTCGCGCGGGCGCAGGCGGGAGCCGACCACGTGGACCCGCCCGAGGAGGCGTCCCAGCTCCAGCCACTGCTCGTCGGTGTACTCGTCGAAGACCCGCCCGCTCTTCTTCGGGAAGACCGCGAAGTGCATCTCCCCATGAGTGCCGAGGGTGCCGCCGCCCGCGAGCGGCAGCGGCGCGACGACCGGGACCTCGGCCGCGACCAGCTCGCGCACGAAGTCATGCTCATCGAGCAGGGCGTCGCGCGACCAGCGCCCCGGGCGGTAGAACTTCGCCACGAGGCCGCCGCCGTCCTCGCGCTCGAGCTCGTATACCCGGTTGATGTAGCTGTTCAGCGGGCGGAAGAGATTGGTGCACCGGACGCCGAGCGCCCCCTCGACGACGGCGATCACCACGTCCGGGGTCAGATCGGCAAAGGCGGTTCCCTGCTCCTGTCCGTTCCCTCGCATCCCACGCCCATGCTAACACACGGGGCCGCAGCGGACGCTTGACTTCGGCGGCAGTGCAACGGATAATCCGCGGACCCATTTCCCTTTCGGCCGCATCGGCCGGTGTGAGGCGTGTGCAATTGACCGGATTGGCCGGAAAGTCTGACCACGTGCAGGCAACGACGCCCGAGCGCGCTGTCCCCGCGGATCCGCGCTGCGTTCCCGTGGGCCTGGGTCTGCCGGGGGCTCGCCGCTTCCCGGGGAGAAGAGAGAGACAGCGCTGTTCGGCGATGCTCCTGGCGCTCGGGACGTTCCTGGCGGCGCTGCCCGCGCGGGGGGCTATGGAGAACGTCCACAACAGCGGCGACTGCCTGACCTGCCACCGCGACACACCGCGGTTCGGGATCGACACGCGCAAGACCGTCACCTTCAAGGGCTCCCCCGAGGACCCCGCGCTCTGCCTGGCCTGCCACAAGCCGGAGGAGGCGCTCCACCCCGTGCTCGTGGCCGCGGGCTCGGGGCCCGAGGGGGCGCAGCGGTCGGCGTACCTGCCTGCGGGGTCCTCGCTGGCCTTCGACGGGAAGATCATCTGCACGACCTGCCACTTCATCCACGCCACCGACGGCCGCTCCGGGCTGCTCCGGGGGTTCCCCGGCTCGCCGGATCCGGGCTATTTCCCTTCCTGGCAGGCCTTCTGCGCCGAGTGTCACGGCACCAACCTCGCCAAACGTTCGCCGCACCGCGGGGGCGAGCCGTCGTGCGGCTACTGCCACCCCGCGAAGCCGGTGGCCGGACAGCAGGAGGAAGTGACGTCGCGGGGGAAGGACCTGTGCACGCTCTGCCACCGGATCATGCAGCGCACCCACTTCGAGGACGCGGACCCGCTCGGCGAGAGCGTCGAGTGCGCGAACTGCCACGACCCCCACGGGAAGTCGGCGGACAGCCCCTCGCTGCTCAACGCAAGGTTCCTGGCGGCGGCAAAGGAGTCCGTCTCGGTGCGGCCGCACTTCCGGAAGGCGTTCTGCTTCGCCTGTCACGAGAACACCGACGACTACGCGCTGCTGCTGGAGGACATCAACGAACTGTGCAATCGCTGCCACGCCAGCGGCAAGATCCCGGGCAACATCCACCCGCTGAAGAAGGTCCCGGCGGACATAACGGTGCCCAAAGGATGGCCGCTCACCGACGGCGCGCTCACGTGCCTGACCTGCCACGAGCAGGGCCACGAGGACCAGGAGCGGGTGCCGAAGCTGCTGCGCGGCGGGCCCTACGGCAGCACCCGCGAGCCGTGCTGGCGCTGCCACGACCGGAACAACTTCAAGGTCAGCGACATCCACAAGGACGCGAACGAGGGGCGTCGCTGCGACTTCTGCCACGCGGGCACGCCCGTGGCCGGCAAGGACACCATCAAGACGGTCGGCTTCGTCTCCGACCCGAACCTGCCGTGCGTCACGTGCCACGAGGAGCCCCACGAGCACCTGTCGACGCACTACGGCAGCCCCCGGCAGCCCCCGGGAGGGTCGATCCCGCCGGAGATGCCGCTGTTCAAGGGGGAGCGCATGATGTGCGCCACGTGCCACAACCCCCACGAGATGGAGGTGTCCTCCTTCAAGCTCCGGGGGGTCTCGGACGGCGACTCCTTCTGTACCCAGTGCCACCGCTTCACGCAGTAGCCCCCGCGGTCGCTCGCGGCTGAAGCGGCCGGGGGCGCTTGCCCTCCGGCGCCGGCCGGTGCGATAGTCCCGGCATGAGAGTCCTCCACGTCATCACGAACCTCGACGACGGCGGCGCCCAGACCGTCCTGGCGCGGCTTGTCCGCGGTGACGGGCTCGACTCCCACCGGGTCGTCTCGCTCACCGGGGATGGGATCGTGGGCCCGCGGCTTGCCGCGGCGGGAGTGCCGGTTGACGCCGTGGGCCTCCCGCGCGGCAGGGTGACGGCGCCGGGTTTCGCGCGGCTCGTCCGCCTCGTGCGGGCCGCGGCCCCGGACGTGGTGCAGACGTGGATGTATCACGCCGACCTGCTCGGCGGCCTCGCGGCGCGGCTCGCCGGCGTGCGCGCGGTCGTCTGGGGCGTCCGCAACACGGACCTCGACCCCCGGAGGGTCTCCCGGCCGACGCGGCTCGCCGCGCGGGCGTGCGCCGCACTCTCGAGGCGGGTTCCCCGCGCGATCGTGAGTTGCTCGGCGCGGGCGGCTCACGAGCACATCGCGCGCGGCTACGCGGCGGAGCGGTTCGTGGTCGTACCCAACGGCTACAACTTGGCGGAGTTCGCGCCGGACCCGGGAGCCCGGGCGCGGATCAGGGGGGAACTGGGGGTGGGAGATGGGCAGGCGCTTCTCGGGATGGTCGCCCGCTGGGACCCCCACAAGGACCACGCGAACCTGCTCGCCGCCCTTGCGCGGCTCGGCGGCCCCGGCGCGCCGGAGTGGTGCTGCGTCCTCGCCGGCCGCGGGATGGACGGCGCGAACGCCGAACTCGCCGGGCTGATCAGCGGGCACGGGATCGGCGGGCGCGTCCTCGCCGTGGGAGCCCGCGACGACGTGCCCGCCCTGATGAACGCGCTGGACCTGCTCGTGCTCTCCAGCGTCGGCGAGGCGTTCCCGAACGTCGTCGCCGAGGCCATGGCCTGCGGCACGCCCGTCGTGGCCACTGACTCCGGGGACGCCGCGCTGATCGTGGGCGAGACGGGCTGGATCGTGCCGCCGGGGGACCCGGACGCGCTCGCGGCCGCAATCGGGGGCGCGCTGCGGGCCCTGGCCGATCCCGCCGCCCGGGCGGCACGGGGTGCAGCCTGCCGCGAGCGGATCGCCGGGAACTTCGCGCTCGAGCGGATGGTCGCCGGGTACCGCGCGGTCTGGACGGCGGCGCGCCCGCGCTGAAGCGGCGCGCCCCCGGTGGCCGGAAGCCGCCGCGGGGCCGTGCTACACTGAAGACGGTTGCCGGCGGCGCGCCCGCGCGCGGGGCCGGCGGGACATCCACATCGGGGGTAATGTCGAATGAGACCCTGTCCGTGCGGTTCGGAGAAGGACTACGGGGAGTGTTGCGGTCCCCTGATCGCGGGGGAGCGACAGGCGCAGACCGCTGTGGAGCTGATGCGCTCGCGCTACAGCGCCTACGTCGAGCGGGAGATCCCCTACCTGCGCGAGACCCTGCACCCCGATCACCGGAAGGACTACGACGAGAAGAGCAGCCGCGAGTGGGCCGAGAAGGCCGAGTGGCACGGGCTGGAGATCCTGGACACCGCCGGGGGCGGCCCGGAGGACGAGGAAGGCGAGGTCGAGTTCATCGCGAGGTTCTCGATGGGGGGCGAGCGCCAGGAGCACCACGAGCGCTCCACCTTCGCGCGCCGCGGCGGCCGCTGGTACTTCGTCGACGGCCGGGAGGTCAAGCCGAAACCGGTGGTGCGCGAGAGCCCGAAGATCGGGCGCAACGATCCGTGCCCCTGCGGCAGCGGGAAGAAGCACAAGAAGTGTTGCGGGGCGGCCTGACCGTGGAGCTCGGCCAGGCGCTCCGCAGCCGCCGCTCCTGCCGCCGCTACCTGCCGGACGCGGTGCCGCGCGCCGCGCTCGAGCGCGTGGTCGAGGCCGCGACGTGGGCGCCCTCGGGCAAGAACCGGCAGAACTGGCGGATCTTCGTCGTTCAGGGCGGGGCGCGCGACCGCCTCGCAGAGATCTCGGGCCGCTCGTTCGCCTTCCACGAGGATTCGCTGCGCCGGCTCTACCAGGAGAAGACGGTCGAGTTCACCCGCGGGTTCTTTCGCGACTTCGGCGGCGCGCCGGTCGTGCTCGTCTTCTACACGGAGCCGACGGAGGACGGGCCGTTCGTCGACCTCCAGGCGGGCGCCGCCGCGGTCGAGAACGCCCTGCTCGCCTGCGTGGACGAGGGGCTGCAGGGGTGCTGGATGACGGCGCCGGTGCGGTTCGCCGACGAGATCGCCGCGTTGCTCGACGCGCACGGCCTGGATCTGGTGGCCGTGGTGCCGGTCGGCTACCCGGCGCGCCAGGCGCCCGAGCCGCCCCGGCGCCCCGACCGCATCACCTGGGTCGGCTTCTAGCCGGCCGCCGATACGGGGCCATCGGCGGCTCCTTGCCCGTGCGAGCCGCGCGAGTGCGGGAATCCCTGCGGCGGCCACCAGGCCGCCTCAGTCGCCGGATCGTCAGGCTCCTTGCATCTGACCCCTTCTCGGCGGCCGGCAACCCTCAGCGGTCCCCGGGTTGAGCGAGCGATGACTTACCCGGGCGGGCGGCGCGGTCCATCAAGGCGGTGAGAGTGCGCCAGTCGCAGGCCATCAGGTTCACGGCGAGGGCATCGACGAGCCTGCGCTGCAGCCACTGCTCCTGGTCGGCGGGCTCCGTCACCCCGTGGAAGGGGAGCATCTCGCGGTAGGCCCGCGCGAGCAGGCCGGCGGGCGGCGTGAGCAGATCCGCGCGGCGGACGTGGAACGGGTCCTCACCCTCGGCGCACGGCCGTCCGAAGACCGTGAAGAGACGGCAGGCGAGGGGACGCACCGGGTGCACGGCGCAGGAGTCGTCGACGAGGAAGGGGCAGGGGCCGCCGCGCGCGTGGGCCGCGAGCCTGGCGCGCACGGCTTCGCGGCTGGCGCCGGTCAGCCCCTCGGCGCAGTGCCAGGAGATGCCGGTCAGCTCGATCGGCAAAGCCGGGACGTCGCTCTGGTGGCGGCAGCAGACCGAGCAACCGCGCCGGCACGCGCGCCGCGCACCCCGGCGCCGCTCCTCGGCGCGCACCGCCTTCTCGATGCCGGCGTCCGCGACCGCGTGCATGCGCCGCAGCAGCGGCAGCCACGGCGGCTGCGCCCCGCCGGTCACGTCCCGTGACGTTTCCGGTAATTCTGGAGGAAGTTCGCGATCCGGCCGATCGCCTCGGTCAGGTCGTCGACGTTCGGCAGGAAGACGACGCGCGCGTGGTTCACATCCGGCCAGTTGAAGCCCGAGCCCTGCACGAGCAGGACCCGCTCCTCGTTGAGCAGCTCGAGGATGAACTGCCGGTCGTCCTCGATCGGGTAGATCTGCGGGTCGAAGCGCGGGAACATGTAGAGCGCCGCCTGCGGCTTGAAGCACGTGACCCCGGGGATGGCCGTGAGCAGCCGGTGGGCCGCGTCGCGCTGGCGGCAGAGGCGCCCCTCGGGCTTCACGAGGTCGTCGATGCTCTGGTAGCCGCCGAGGGCCGTCTGGATGCCGTACTGCGCCGGGACGTTGGCGCAGAGGCGCATCGAGGCGAGGATGTTCAGCCCGTCGATGTAGTCCGCGGCGTGGCGCTTCTCGCCCGAGACGATCATCCAGCCGGCGCGGTAGCCGCAGGCGCGGTAGTTCTTCGAGAGGCCGTTGAGCGTGACGAAGAAGACGTCGTCGGCGAGCGACGCGATCGAGGTGTGGGTGCGCCCGTCGTAGAGGACCTTGTCGTAGATCTCGTCGGAGAAGACGATGAGCTGGTTGCGGCGGGCGATCTCGACGATCTCCTGCAGCAGGGCGTCGGGATAGAGCGCGCCGGTCGGGTTGTTCGGGTTGATGAGCACGATCGCGCGCGTCCTCGGCGTGACCTTCGCGCGGATGTCCTCGAGGTCCGGCAGCCACCCGGCCTGCTCGTCGCAGCGGTAGTGGCGCGGCTGGCCGCCGCCGAGGCTCACCGCCGCGGTCCAGAGCGGATAGTCCGGCGAGGGGACGAGCACCTCGTCGCCGTTGTTGAGCAGGCCCTGCATCGCCATGACGATCAGCTCGGAGACGCCATTGCCGATGTAGATGTCCTCGAGCTGCACGTCGCGGATGCGCTTCTGCTGCGTGTAGTGCATCACGGCCTTGCGCGCGGCGAAGAGCCCCTTGGAGTCGCAGTACCCGGACGCCGCGGGCAGGTTGTAGATCACGTCCTGGAGGATCTCCTCCGGCGCCTCGAAGCCGAACGCGGCGGGGTTGCCGATGTTCAGCTTGATGATGCGGTGCCCCTCCTCCTCGAGCCGGCGGGCGTGCTCGAGGACCGGGCCGCGGATGTCGTAACAGACGTCCGCCAGCTTGTTCGACTTGAGTACCGGCTGCATTGCGCACTCCTTTGCGGCAGGGGCGCCGGCCACCCGGCGCGTTTTTCCCCGCTTTTCCCTACTATGCTGCCAGTTGATCCTCCCGTCAACGCCCCGCGGCGCCGGGAGGGGCGCGCCCGGCGACGGCGGCGCCCCGGACCGGGCCCGGACCGGCCGGGTTGACACGGCCCCGGCCGCGCCGGAGAATTCCCCCAATCATGCCCGAGACTGTCGCTGAGAGCGTGCTCGTCGGTGTCGGCGTCGACGCGGAGGATGTGCGGCGCTTCGCGAAGATCGCGGCCGGGGCCCCGCGCTGGCGGCTGGTCTTCACCGAGAGAGAGGCCGAGCATCTCGCGGCGCAGCCCCGCCCCGCGCTCGCGTTCTGCGCGGCGTTCTGCGCGAAGGAGGCGGTGTGCAAGGCGCTCGGGGAGCGCTACCCCTTCGTCGAGTGCGAGTGCCGCTTCCCCGGCGGGGGGCGCAGCCTGGAGGTCATCGCGGCGCCCGCGCTGCTCGAGAGCCGCGGCATCGCGGGCATCCGGGTGCACCTGCGCGAGCACTATCCCGACGAGCGCGGGGAGTGCGTCGTCGAGGCCTACCTCTACCGGGGCGCGCCGGAGGGGGCCGAGGCGCTCCCGGCAGCCCGCTCCCGGCTCAAGTCGCTCGCGGTCGCGGCGGCCGCGCGGGGCAGGGCGCAGATCGAGGCCCGGCACTTCTCTCCGGCGGAGCTGGCCGACCTCGGCGAGCGCTCCGTGCAGAGTGTGGCCGGCTTCCTCGCCCTCAAGAGCGCCCTGGTCGTGCTCTGGGCCGACGCGGGCGCCCCGCTCCCCGTGCCCCGCGACTTCGAGCTTCGCCACCAGCCCGGCGGCGCACCCGTCGTCGTGAGCGCGCCGCCCGGCCCCGGGGGGGTCCATGTGTCGATCTCGCACACGCGGGCATGGGCGTACGGACTGGCGGCGCTGTGTCCCGCGTGAGCGCGCGGGCGGGTGCGGGCCGAGCACGCGGCGTGACGGACCGGGGGCCGATCGGCATCTTCGATTCCGGCTTCGGCGGCCTGACGGTCTTCAAGGGGATCCGCCGGCTGCTGCCGGAGTACGACTACGTCTACCTCGGCGACAACGCGCGGACGCCGTACGGCAACCGCTCCTTCGAGGCGGTGCTGCGCTTCACGCTCGAGGGCGTCGCGCGCCTCTTCGCGCTCGGCTCCCCGCTGGTGATCATCGCCTGCAACACCGCCTCGGCCAAGGCGCTGCGCACGATCCAGCAGGGGTACCTCGCGGCCAGGCACCCCGACCGGCGCGTCCTCGGCGTGATCCGCCCCACCGTCGAGGCGGTGGACGAGCACTCGACGTCCGGCGCGGTGGCGCTCTGGGCGACGCAGGGGACGGTGCAGTCCGGCAGCTTCGCCATCGAGCTGGCGAAGCACGCGCCGCGGGTGCGCCTGACGCAGCAGGCCTGCCCGCTGCTCGTTCCCCTGATCGAAGCCGGCGAGCTGGAGGGGCCGGGCCTCGAGCACTTCATCCGCACGTACTGGGAGGCGACGCTGGCGCAGGACGGCGGGGTCGACACCCTGCTGCTCGGCTGCACGCACTACCCGCTCATCCGCGGGCGGATCGAGGCGCTGATCGCGCCGGGGGTGAAGGTGCTCTCGCAGGACGAGCTGGTCGCCCCGCGGCTGGCGGACTACCTGCGGCGGCACCCGGAGATGGACGCGCGCCTCGCCCGCCACGGCCGCTGCCGCTTCCTGACCACCGATTCGAGCGCGCACTTCGACCACCTCGCGGAGATCTTCATGGGGCACCCGATCGCCTCCGAGAGCGTGGAGCTCGCGCCCGTCCGCTGAAGCGGGACGCCTGACGTGCCCGCGCCCCCGCGCGGGCGGCGCTTCACGTGGCCAGGAGCGAGCCGATCCGCTCCATGAGGAGGGCCGCCGCCTCGTCGAGGTGGCCCCTGCCGCGGTGTTCCGCCCAGGCGGCGGGGAAGGCCAGCGGCGGGCCGATGCGGACCGCGATCGGTCCCGGACGCGGCACGCGGTGGTGCCGGGAGTACGCCCTGAAGGAGCCGGCGATCGCGACCGGTAGGAGCGGGACGCCGGCGCGCAGGGCCAGCAGCGCGGCCCCGGGCCTGGCGGCCTTGAGCGAGCCGTCGTCCGACCGTCCTCCCTCGGGGAAGATGCCGAGGACCGATCCCGCCCGCAGGGCCTCCAGCGCGCGGCGCAGCGAGCCGAGGTCGCGCGGCGCGTTCTCGACGGGGATGGCGCCGGTGCGCGTGGCGATCCAGTGCACCAGCGGCCGCACGTACTGCGCGCGGTCGACGATGAACCGGACCGGCCGCGGGCAGGCGATGGCGAGCACGATGGGGTCGACGTAGCTCGCGTGGTTCGCGGCGAGGATGCAGGGGCCGGCGGCCGGCACGTGGCCGGCGCCCTCCACCCGGAGGCGGAAGTACCACCGGGGCAGCATGGAGAGCGCCCGCAGCGCCCGGTAGAAGGGCGTCTCGTCGATCACGAGCCAACGCTACCAGATGGCGCCGCCCCGGGCCAGACGCCGCCGGCAGACGCGCGGGGACCGTGCCCTGCGGGGCGGCGCGCCTCGCGCGGAGGAGCCGAAAAGGGGTATGCTCCCCGGACCATGACGGCGGCCAATACTTCGCGGCGGGCGACGCTGCTCGGCGTCGGCTCGATCCTGTTCTGGTGCTGGAGCGGCGCGTGCTTCGCGCGGGGCGGACGCATCTTCGGCCCCGGGGTCTACCTGACCCTGATGACGGCCACCGGCGCAGCGACCGACGCGCTGCTGCACGTGCTGCGCGGGCGCCCCCTGGCGGCGCTGTATCGCCTTCCCGTCCGCTTCATCGCCGCGGGGGCTGTCGGCGTGGCGGTCTACACGGTGCTGCTGGCGCTGGCGCTCTTCGCGGCCGCCCCCGCGGACCTCGGGCAGGTGAACCTGCTGAACTATCTCTGGCCGATCTGGATCGTGGTCTTCTCCAACGTGCTGCTGCCCGAGCGCGGCGGCCGGGCCGCGCTCTTCGGCGCGCTCCTCGGCTTCGCCGGCGTGCTCGCCGCGCGCGGGCCGGAAGGGCTCCTGCGCCTGCCCGAGCGCTGGCTCCCGCACCTGCTCGCGCTCGCGGCCGGCGCCCTCTTCGCGCTCTACTGCGTCCTCATCCGGCGCTGGCGCATCCCCGCGGAGCAGGAGGGCACGGCGCTGAACTTCGGCCTCTGCGCCGCGATGTCCGCCGCGCTGGCCGGCTGGCGCGGCGAGTGGTCAGCGCCCATCGCCTTCAGCCCCGAAGGGCTCTTCTGGGTCGTCTTCGGCGGCGTCGGTCCGGTTGCGCTCGGCTACCACTGGTGGGAGGCCGGGATGAAGCTCGGCAACGCGCGCCTGCTCGGCACCCTGGCGTACCTGATCCCCGTCGGCTCCAGCGTCATCCTCGGCCTGCTCTACCGGGAGGCGCTCGGCCCGGGGCTCTTCGCCGGCGCGGCGCTCATCGCGCTGGGCGCCTGGGCCGGCAACCGCACCCCGATCCGCGCGCACGTGCGGATCCAGCGGAACAGACCTGGTGATATGCCCTGACCCGAGGTGATTGCACCGCACGTCGACACGGAAGGACTTGTCAGGAACCACCCGCAGCAGGCGCCAAGGTCGAAGCACGGCGAAATGCGGGATGAACCGAAGCACGATAACAAGTCTGCTTTTCCGATCCGCGCCTGCGCGCGGATTTCGCGGCGGGGATCAGCGCGGGACGAGCTGAGCCTCGGCGGTCCGCTCCTCCCCGCCGCGGGTGAACCGCAGTGCGACCTTTCCCGGCTGCAGTGCCTTGAGCTCGGCCGAGAGCGCCTTGAGCCCGGCCAGCGCCCTGCCGTCGATCGCCAGCAGGATGTCGCCGGCGTGCAGGCCGGCGGCCTCCGCGGGGGAGCCGGAGACGACGCCGTCGAGGCGCACGCCGGGCCCGGTGAACGCGAAGTCGGGCACGACGCCGAGGCTGACCTTGCGCTCGCCCTCGCCGGCGGGCCCTGGCTGCGGGCCTGCCGCGGGCGGCGCGGCAGTGTCCGGCGGCGTCAGGCGCGCCTCCGCGCCGGCGAGGTGGCCGACGACTTCGGCCGCCAGCCCCGCGATCTTCACGAGGCCCGCCCCGTCGATCCTGTCCGCGGTGTCGCCCGGGCGGTGGTAGTCCGGGCTCGGCCCGCCGAAGATCTGCACGGCCGGCACGCCCGCGGCGCGCCACGTCACGTCGTCGCTCGCGTCGAGGTCGCCTGCGGCAAGCGCGGTCTCCACGCCCGCGAGGTAGCCGGCGCCGCGGAAGATGTGCACCCACTCGCGCGCAGACGCGCCCCCGAGGATCAGCGCCTTGCGGCCCTCGAGGCGCCCGACGGTGTCGAGGTTGACCATCGCGAACGTCCGGTCCGCGCCGTATTCCGGCCGGGAGAGGAAGTGCTTCGAGCCGAGTCGTCCCTGCTCCTCGCCCGCGAACGCGACGAAGACAACGGTGCGCGCGGGCGGCGCCTCCTTCCAGAGGGTGCGCGCCAGCTCGAGCATCACGGCCACGCCGCTGGCGTTGTCGTCCGCGCCGGGGTGGGTCCGGCCGCGGTTCTCGGGGAGACAGCCGGGATCGCCGAGGCCGAGGTGGTCGTAGTGCGCGCCGATCACCAGCAGGGCCCGCGGCAGCTCGGGGCGCGAGCCCGGGAGCACGCCGACGACGTTCTTGAGCGACGCCTCGCGCGCCGGGGCGCCGCCGCTCGCCGCGAAGGCCTGGAACCACGTCCCGCCGTCGCCCCCGGGGCGCAGGCCGGCGGCGGCAAACGCCGCAGCGATCAGCTCCGCGGCCCGGTCCAGCTCCGGCGCGCCGAAGCCCCGGCCGCACAGCCCCGGGTCGGCAAGCGCCCGCACGTCGCCGAGCATCCGCTCCTGGGAAAAGCGCGGCGGCAGCGTTGCCAGCGGCGTGCGCGGCGGCAGCTTCCCGGGCGCGGGCGGCGCCCCGCCCGGAGCAAGAACGCGCGTCAGGGGCGAGCCCGACGTCGGCCACAGCCCCTTGGCGATGTTCGCGGGCTCGGCGCCCTCGAAGGCGAGGAACCCGTACTTCCCGTAGTGCGGCAGCTTGCGCCCGAGCCCCTCGGCGGCTGCCGGGACGTCGAGCGCCGCCCAGGAGAGAGTGAGCGCGGGGTCCGCGGGGTGGCGCGCGCACAGCACGAAGGCGTTGCCGCGCCGTGCGATGGGCGCCTGCTCGAGCCGCACGTCGTTCTCGCCGAAGACGGCGCCGAGCGCGGCCGCGGCGTCCCGCGCCGCCGGGAAGAAGCGGTTCTCCCAGCCGAGGACGAACACCGCGCGGTCGCGGGGCAGCTCGGCGAGCGCGGCGTCCTCCACCGTCTCGACGCGCCCCGGCCCCGAGTGCTCCAGCAGGCCGGCGAGCGTGCGGTACGCGGCGGCGAGGTCGGGTGGCGCCGCGGCGGGGAGGACGACGAGCGCCTGTTCCGCGCCGAACGCGCGGCTGAGGGACGGCGGCGTCTCGTGCACGTCGAGGCGCCGAAAGACGTCGAACGCCGGGTCCACGTCGACGCGCACCGGCTTTCCGGGGAGGTCGCGGACCGTCGTCTCCGCCGTGCGGCCGGTCATCTCGACGACCGCGGTGACCGCCTGCGCCGAGCCCTCGACCGTGACCGCCAGCGGCACGCGCATCCGGTAGGGCGCGCCCTCCTGCGCCTGCTCGATGACCACGGCCAGGTCGCGGTCCCCGGCGCCCGCGGGCCGAGCTTCCCGCAGTCGCAGCTGTGGCGCGCCCGTGCGGGTCACCCACTGGTCGAAGAACCAGCCGAGGTCGCGTCCGGCCGCGCGCTCGAAGGCGGCCCGCACGTCCGCGAACGACGCCGTGCTGAAGCGCTTCTCGCGCCAGAACCCCCGCAACCCCGCGACGAAGGCGTCGTCGCCGATCTCGAGGCGCAGCATGTGAAAGAGCATCAGCGTCTTGCCGTAGCCGACCGCCTCGGTCACCGAGCCGTGCCGCGAGCGGAACGCGGTGAGGGGCAGGTCGCGCCCCGCGAGGACGAAGTCCGCGTACTTCTGCAGCGTCGTCCGCCGGTACTCGGCCCCCTCGCCGCGCTGCTCCTTGTCGAGATGGTCGGCGAGGTACGCCGTGAGTCCCTCCGACCAGTTGCCGGACCCGTAGTCGACGAAGACGCCGTTGCCCCACCAGGAGTGCAGGATCTCGTGCGGGAACGAGGTGTGCAGGATGAACGGGAAGCGGATGACCTTCGGGCCCAGCAGCGTGAACGAGGGCATGCCGTAGCCGGTCTCCCAGAAGTTCTCGACGGTCGACCAGGTGCCGTAGGGGTAGGGGCCGATGAGCTTCGCGTACAGGTCGAGGTAGCCGGTGGTCGCATCCAGGTACTGGCGCGCAAGGGCGCCGTCAGGCTCTCGCAGGAAGACCAGCGCCTCCACGTCGCCCGCCCGGTCGCGATACTCTGTCCAGCGGTCGGCGACGAGGGCGATGTCGTCCTGCGGCACCTCGCACGCCCAGCGCACCCGCCGCCGCCCCGCTTCGACCGCGTGCGCCGTGCGGCTCCCCTGGCTCACGGCGTCCCAGCCCTCGGGGAGGTCGACGGCGAGCGAGAACGTCACGGTGCCCCCCGCCTCGAGCGCCGGGTACCAGCCCGAGGCGCCCGTGAGGAAGACGCCGGCGTCCGAGATCGTCCCGCGCGTTTCCTTCTGCCCCCGGGCGTACTCCTCGCCGACCTGCTCGATCGGGTGGTCGATCGCGCCGCGGTAGGCGAGCGTGGCGACCGCCGCGCCCGCCGGGAGCACGAGCCGGTAGCGCGCGAACTCCGCGTCGGAGCCGGCCTCCTCGAGCCGGGCGCCCGCCTCCGCGACCGCGGGCTGCATTCCAGGGTGCAGTCTGATGACAACGGGCGCCGTCGGCGGCGCCGGGAACGTCAGCGTGTCGCGCACGGCAATGGTGTGCGCCGCCGGCTCGATGGTCACCGCCAGCTCGTGCCGCACGGCCGGCTCGGCGCGCACCGCAGCGGACGCAGTGAGGAGCATGGACAAGGCCGCGATCCCGAGCACGCGCGGGGGTGACAGCGGCGTAAGCCGCGCCAGAGGGGGCGCAGCCCCCATGGGAGCGCCCGCAAGCCAGCGTTGCCGGGCGAACAACTTCATCGGGCGCTACGGTATCCAGTCGGCGATGAAGATGTTGAACTCGTGCGGCCCCGCCGCCCCGCGCGTCGAGCACCACAGAAGCTTCTTCCCGTCCGGGCTGAACATCGGAAAACTGTCGAAGCGCGCCCCGTACGTCACCCGCTCGACGCCGCTGCCGTCCGTGTTGACCAGGTACAGCGAGAACGTCCGCTTCTGCGCATCGTGCATGTTCGACGCGTAGATGATCTGCCGCCCGTTCGGGTGCATGAACGGACTCCAGTTGGCGTCGCCCGAGCGCGTCACCTGCGTCTGCCCGCTGCCGTCCGCGTTCATGTAGTAGATCTCGGCGCGGGTCGGCCGCATCAGGTTCTTCGCCAGCAGCTCCCGGTACTCCGCGATCTCCTCGGGCTTCTCGAGGTAGTTGCTGCGGTAGACGATCTTCGTCCCGTCCCAGGAGTAGAACGGCCCGCCGTCGAAGCCGACGCGGTTGGTCAGCCGCTTCACGTCGCTGCCGTCCGGCTTCATCGTGTACAGCTCCAGGTCGCCGTCGCGCACGGAAGTGAAGACGATGCGCGAGCCGTCGGGCGAGACCGCGGCCTCGGCGTCATAGCCGGGCGTGTCCGTGAGGCGCACGGGCGTCCCGCCATCCAGGGCGCGGGCGAAGATGTCGTAGTCGGGGTAGAGCGGCCAGACGTAGCCGAGGCTGCGGTCGGCCGGCGGCGGGCAGGCGGGGCTGCCGAGGTGCGTCGAGGCGTAGACGAAGCGTTTGCCGTCCGGGAAGAAGAACGAGCACGTCGCCCGCCCCTCGCCGGTGGAGACGAGCCGCACGTCGGAGCCGTCGGGGTTCATGGTGAAGATCTGGTCGCACTCGAAGGGCGGCCGCGTGGACTGGAAGACGATGCGGCCGCCGTCGAGCGAGAAGTACGCCTCCGCGTTCTGGCCGCCGGCGGTGAGCTGGCGCACGTTGGCCAGGTGCCGCTCCTGCGGGTCTCGCAGCCCCGAGGGCTTCGAAGCCTGGGTGGAGGCACAACCCGCGCATGCCGCAACTGCAGCGAGCATGAGCGCCGACTGCCCGAGCCGTTTCCCTGTCATCTTCCGAATCCTCCTCCTCTCGACCTGTCCCAGGGCAGGCTGCGGGAGTCCTGCCGCTGCGCACCCCCGTCGGTGGCCTATTTCTTGTGCATGCCCGGCGGCGGCTCCGGCGGGGCCGCCAGGGTCGGCGTCACCGTGACTTCGGCGTCGCCGCGCTTGAGCACCACCGTCGCCGTGTCCCCCGCCTTCTTGCCGTTGATCACGATGATCACGTCGCCCTGCTCGGCGATCGGGAAGCCGTCGATCGAGACGAAGGCGTCCCCGGCCTGGACGCCCGCCGCGGCGGCGGCCGAGCCCGGGACGACCTTGTCGACGTACACCGTCTTGTCCTCCGCGCGCAGCACGACGCCGAGCCGCACCCGCTTCTTCTCGACGTCCTCGTACGGCACCAGCCACGCGAAGTCCCCGGGCAGCAGCGGGATCTCGGGGACGTCGACGTCCATCGTCAGCTCCTCGCGCAGCTCCTCGGGGATCGAGATCTCCTCCGGGAGGACGATGACCTGCGGCCAGGCGGCGCGGCGCAGCACCCGGCGCGGGATGCCCAGGCCGTAGCGCACGTGGAAGCCGCCGGCGACGACCACCATCTTCTTCCCCTCGCCGGCCGGGCTCCTGAGGTAGTCGACCACCCGCGAGGCCATCGTCTCGTCCCAGAGGACCTGCGTCCGGAAGAAGCTCTCGAACATCTTCTCCTTCGCGGCCTCGGAGCGCCGCTCCCGGGCCGTCGCCTCCATCCAGTCCTCATCGGGGTTCGCGGCGCGCGCGGCCGTGCCGTGCCCGGCGTCGTGCCCCCCGAACACCGCCTCGAGCAGGGCGCGCTGGTAGGGGTCGGAGAAGTCCGTCTCCGGCACCTTGGCGGCCAGCTCCGGCGGCAGCGGGCCGGATCCCGCGGCGGCGAACTGCTTCTGGGTCTCCTTCGCCGGGTCCAGCGCGATCACGTCCAGCCGGCGGTCGCGCGCGAGCTCGAGGATGCCGCGGTAGTTGCCGAAGTCGGAGCCCCAGTTGTCGAACCACTGGGACTCCTTGAGGAACTGCGGCTCGGTCAGCTCGCCGCGCACCCAGCGGTCGAGCGCGGGCTGCTGCGGCACGCGGAACATCTCCATGCCGATCGCGACCTTCCCGGGGTGGCGTCGCTCCAGCTCGGCGATGATGCGCCGCTGCGCCTCGTGCGCCTGGAAGTTGCTGTGCATCTCGCCGATGTAGACGACCTTGGCGGCGTCGACGATGTCCATCATCTGCTCGAAGCTCATGAGCAGGCCGGTCGGCATGTGGACGATGTCGCCGGCCTGTGGGGCGCGTGCGAGGGGGTAGGGCGAGAGCCCGCTGCCTGCCTCGGGTACCCGCGCGCCCGCGCAGCCGGCCAGGAGGGCGGCGCCGAACGAGAGCACAAGAAGGGCCATGGATCGTGACGTCATGTCGTTCACCTCGTCGTGGGTTGCGTCCTGCGATCCTACGC
Source organism: bacterium (assembly GCA_036524115.1). Classification (NCBI taxonomy): domain Bacteria; species bacterium. Next base: position 34,760 of record DATDCY010000012.1, read on the forward strand.
CAGATTTGAGCGTCGGGGCTGCGAAAAGTTCCGCCGGGGGCGGACGGGGGGCTAGCCGGAGGAGCGGCCCCCGGGCCGGTGCGCGAGCTTCTCCCGCCTCAGCCAGTCGAGCCACTCGCGCTGCTCGTCCGAGAGCAGGCCCTTCTGCGCCGCGACGAAGGCCGCCCAGGCCTCCGCGCTCTCGAACCGGACGCCGTAGTACCCGCTCGCGAAGGAGCCGCGGCCGGTGAAGTAGATCTCGCCGCCGGGGGAGACGTCGACCATGAGATCGTGGTTCTTGTAGATCACCGACTCGCCGACCTGCGAGACCGTCCCCTCGCGCTGGCGACGCAGCTCGTCGTACACCAGGTAGGAGGCGCCGAGCAGCAGGAGCAGGGCCGCCGCCGTGCTGAGCTTGGCGACGCTCCGGTACGCCTGGGGGCTGAAGAGGTCCTGGATCGAGAAGGCCACGCGCCTGCCGATCGCGCGCTGGATGTCGCCGACGCGGGCGAGGGCCGGGCGGACCGCCCGTCCCGTGTAGTTCTCCACCTCGCGGATAGCCAGGTCGTCGAGGGGGTCGGCCATGGCCAGCCGCAGGACGTTGTTCTCCTCGAAGGCGAGGGGGATCACGGCGTAGCGGTGGCAGATGTGCCGCGGGAGGACGCGCCGGACATCGGCGGCGGTCTCCTCATCCGGCCGTACGACGGGGAGGTCCAGCTGCTGCGAGAGCGCCTTGAGGAGCTGCTCGTCGCTGATGAGCTTCATGCGCACGAGGAGGTAGCCCAGCCGGCGCAGGCCGCCGGCCTGGACGCGCAGCGCCCGGTCGAGCTGGTCCCTGGCGATCAGCCCCTGTCCCACGAGCAGCTCGCCGAGATACGGTCTGCCGCCGCGGTCCCTCGGTGCCGCCATGCTCGTACGCCTCCTCTCCCCGCGTTCCCGCCGGACGAGGGCGGGACCCTGCGTTCTCCGTCCCCCGGCTAGGGGAGCGCGCGCGCGTCCCAGGCGCGATAGTCGTCGAAGTGCGCGACCGACTTCTCGGCCAGGCAGCCGATGCCGCCGGCCGTCGCGTCCCCGAAGCGGTAGGTCACGACCGGCCGCGTCTCCCTGCCGAAGAAGACGGCGACCCGGCCGCCCGGGTGGATGTCGGCGCGCAGCTGGTACCACTGGTCCGCCCGGAGGCGGCGGGCCGCCGACGCCTTGATGCCGGCCTTCTCGCCGGGCGAGTCCCCCGCCTGGCCGATGACGACCCGCGAGTCCCGGAGAGCGACATAGCGGTAGTGCTGCGCATCCGTCACGGCGAAGAGGATGCCCGTTCTGTTCGCCAGCGAGCGCGCGCTCAGCCTGAGTTTCGTCACGATTCTGCCGGCGGCGAACGCCGGCAGCGCGCTGACGACCGCGCGGTTGACGAGCGTCATGCTGCCGGAGGTGAACGTCCGGTCGGCCCCGACCAGCCATTTCCCCGAGAGCGTCCGCCACTGCGGGTCGCCGGCGGCGGTGCCGTCCGAGAAGGAGTCCGCGAGCAGCAGCGAGGCGCCGCCCGCGATCGAGACCGCGGTCGGGCCGGAGACCGCCGGGACGCTTGGGTGCAGGGCGCAGCGCGCCTCGGCGCTGACGAAGTAGACGCCCTCCGCGGGCCAGGACTTCCACGCGGCGACGGCCCCGGAGCCTCCCGGCGTCAGCCACGGCGAGGCCGTGCCGTCGCCCCACTGCAGGCGATACTGGACCGGGTCTCCCGTGCTCGATGCTGCATTCCCGGCGGTGTACCCGTAGACCACCCCGGTGAGGCCGTCGCCCGGCCCCTGCGGAGGGGCCGGCGGCGAGACCGTCTCGCCGGGCGCAGTGGCCACGGTTACCTCCAGGGGAGGTGACGGAGACGAGTGGACGCCCGGGTGGAGCACGCAGCGCGCCTCGCTCCTGACGGCATAGGTCCCCGGCAGGAGCCACGACTTGTCCGCGGAGGAGGCGCCGGCGGCGAGCCAGGGCGAGACCGTCCCGTCGGCCCAGAGGAAGCGGTACTGCACGGGGTGCCCCGCGCTCGAGAGGCTCCCGCCCGTCGCATAGCTGTGGGGCTGCGTTCCCGTGACCGTCGTTGGGCCGTCGGGCGCGGCCGGCGCGGCGATCGTTTCCGCCGGCGCCGCCGCGACCGTCACCGCGATGGGGTCGGAGAGCGCAGACACGACGCTCGTGTGCGCCGCACAGCGGGCCTGCACGCGCACGTCCGTGTACGTCGCTGCGACGTCCCAGCTCTTGGTCGCCTCGATGACGCCGACCGGCAGCCAGTCGGAGTCCGTGCCGTCCGACCAGAAGAAGCGGTACTGCACCGGGTCGCCGGCGCTGGACGCCGCGCCCCGCGCGGTGAAGACGTACGGCGTCCCGGCCTGGAGATCGGTCGGGCCGGCAGGCGGGGAAGGCTGGGAGACGGTCTCGGGAGCGGGAATGCAGGGAGGCATGTAGGAGACCTCGTTGGAGTACCCGCTCTCGCCTTTCGCGTCGTACGCGGTGACGGCGAAATAGTAGGTCAAGCAGGGGGACAGTCCATCGACCGTCGCCGTGACGACGCCGTTCGTGACCACGTTGGCCACGACGGTCGGCGTCGGGTTGTAGGCCCCGCTCGAGAGTCCCCGGTAGAGGTGGTAGCCCGCCACGGTTTCCGTGTTGGCGTCCCAGGCGAGGGTGACGTTAGCGCCCCTGGCGAGGCCGGGGAACACGGCGAGCAAGACGACCGCGGCGACAAGCGTCCACCGCCATCCCGGCGATGGCCCCGACATCCCGTGGCGTGTTGCCTCGCTGTGCATGCGGCGCACTATCTCTTGCGGCGCGGTCCCCTCTTATTATCGTTCCCGCCGCTCGCGGCGGCATCGGGTTTCCACACCAGTCCCGCAGATCCTGAACATTTCGCCGACAACGGCACGATTTGTCAAGAGTTTCCGGCCAAGTGGCTCGGCGCAAGGGGCGCCGGGGGGCCGGTGTCGGACCCCCGGTTTCGCCTGCGCTACCGCAGGACTGCGTCGGTGAAGACGGCCGTGTTGTCGAAGAGGCTCCTCGCGCCCTCCGTGCGATAGCCGACGCGGCCCGAGGAGTTGACCACGAAGGTGTACGAGAGCACGGGCGCCGCGCTGCCGTTGAGGTAGACGCGCACCTTCGTGCCGCCCTCGATGTCGACGCGCACCCGGTAGCCGGTGCCGGGACTGAGCCGGCGCCGCAGGGACGCCTTCAAACCGGCGCGCTCGACGGGAGTGGCGCCGACCTGTCCGATCGAGAGTCCGGTGGCGGTCAGCCGGAGGTAGCGGTAGTGCGTCGCATCCTGGTAGTGGAAGACGATCCGCGCATCCGGCGCGGCGGTGTAGGTGCGGGTCAGGCTGACCCAGCTCTCGATCCGCCCCGAACGCACGTCGCGAACGTTCGGGTCGGCGATCAGCGCCATGCTGACCGGCACGTTCGCCGAGGCGAAGCGCTTCGCCGTCCCGGTGACGGCCCACGCGCCCAGAACCCTCCGCCAGGACGGATCGCCCTTGGCCGTCCCGTCGCTGAAGTCGTCGACGAAGAGCCTGGGGTTGTCGGCGACGTTCGGGTCGGTCTCGCCGGCATCGACGCGTCCGTTGGCGTTGAGGTCCTCGCGGCCGTCGGCCAGGCCGTCGCCGTCCGTGTCGGCGGCGAGCGGGTCGGTGGCGGTGGCCGGATCGAGGTCGGGGCGGAAGACCGCCAGGTCGGTGTCCGGGCCCGCCATCGCCAGCGCGTACGCGAGCTCGGTGCCATCCTGGAGGCCGTCACCGTCGGTGTCGGCGACGCACGGATTGCTCTCGCCGGCGCCGGCCTGGCCGTCGTGGTCGGCATCCTCCAATCCGTCGGGGATGCCGTCGTCGTCGGTGTCCGCGTCGGTCGGGCTGGTGCAGCCGGCCGTCTCGAGCGTGTCGGCCAGGCCGTCGCCGTCCGAGTCGCCGCCCGCGTCCGCCTTGGGGTTGTAGACCACCTCGGCCGAGAGCGGGCTCTCCTGCCCGAGGAGGTCGTAGGCGGTGACAGCGGCGTGGTAGGCGACGGAGGCATCGAGGCCCGTCAGCGTGTAGGAGGAGACGTTGCCGACGTCGATGACCGACGAGAACGGCTGGCCCGAGAGCCCGTTGTGGACCATGTAGCCGACAGTGGTCTCCGCGGGATCGGGGTCCCACGAGATGGTGATCTGTCCGGCGAACGCCAGCGAGGGGGCGAGAAGAACCAGCGCCGCGCACAGCAGCCGGGTCACGCCGCCGTGCGGAAAGGCCCGCGTCTTCAGGGACCCGTTACCGTCGCCGAGACCGTGCCGTGCCATGAGAGCGCTCCTCCGCTGCTCCGGGCAATCCGCACCGGCGGAGGGGCGCACCGCGGAGAGAGCACCCCGCGATGGCATCCCTTCGACTGGCAGCCCTGCCGCCGTATTCCCGCGCCGCGGGAAGCAGGCCGTCGGCTTTGCGTCCCACCCTTTCGGATGGTTTGCCCTGAGCAGTCCCGTTGTTGCCGTTCATCGTCTTCACCCGCGGAAAATCTAGAAGAGGGGGCGCGAAAAATAAGTGACGGGCGTCACGCCGCACCGGGAATGTGACGGATGACCGAAAAAGCGATCGCCCCCACCTTCCCGCGGGGGACGATGGGGGCGATCGGACGAATGCGGCTAGTTGCTGCGGACGTTCTTCGGCGCGCCAGGCGGCGCCACGCCGATGCCTTGGACCGCGAAGTCGTAGGGGTTCTTGCCGGCGTCGTTGTTCGCGATGCTGAGCGTGGCCGTGCGCGTGCCGGCGACGCTCGGGTCGAAGCTCACGGTAAAGGTGGTGCTGGCCCCGGCCGCGATCGTTGCGGAGGGCTGCACGGTCACGGTGAAGTCGGCGGCGTTCGCGCCGGAAACGGCGACCAGCGGCGCGCCGGAGAGTGTCAGAGCGGCGGTGCCGGTATTTCGGATCGTGAAGGTGTGCGTCATGACGCCGCCCGTCAGCTTCGTCTTGCCGAAATCGGTGTCGTCGGTGCTGGAAGGCGCGACATCGCCGTCGGGAATCGCCGTGCCCTTGCCGAGCACGCTCATCGCGGGAGCGGTCGCGCCGGCGCCCTGGATCGCGAAGTCGTAGGGGTTCTTCGCCGCGACGTTGGTGGCGATCGAGATCGTCGCCGAGCGGGTGCCGGCGGCCCCGGCAACGAAGCTCACGGTGAAGGTGGTGCTGGCGCCCGCGGCGACCGGGGTCGTCGGCTGCGCCGTCACCGTGAAGTCCGCGGCGTTGGCGCCGCCGATGGCGACGAGCGGCGTCCCCGAGAGCGTCAGCGGGCCGGTGCCGACGTTCCGGATGGTGTAGGTGCGCGTCACCGCGGCGCCGCCGACGCCGGCCGTGCCGAAGTCGGTCTGGTCGGCCGCGGAGGGCGTGGTGTCGCCGTCGACGATCACGACCGCGTTGCCCAGGACGTTGACGTCCGGGACCCCGGGCACCGTGTACGGCACCTCGTTGGAATAGCCGCTCTCGTTGCCGACGCTGTCGTAGGCGGTCGCGGCGAAGTAGTACGTCGTGCCGTCGGTCAGGCCGGTCACGGTGTAGGTCGTCACGTTGCCGGCGTCGATCGGCGTGCCGTAGACGCCGGATGCCGTCCCGTAATAGACCTTGTACCCTGTGACGTCAGGCTCGGTGTTCGCGTCCCACGCGAGCGTCACCTGGGCGGCGAGCGCCTGGCCCGCGCCGAGGATCAGGACCAATGCCAGGGCGATCCCGCCGCAGAGACGCGCCCGCCAGCGCGCGCCGTTGTTGTTTCTCCCGATCTCCCTGCTGACCGCTGCCATCGCCGTCCCCTCCGTCGCGTGTCGCCCGGCGAGCCGTTCGCCGCCCGGTGCGGTGCCGTTCGCCGGAGAGAGAATGCACCCAAGCGGCAGCGGGGCGCTGTGATTGCGGTCACAGGGCGCGGAGGCGCAGGAGGGGACCCCTCTAGGGGAAGACGGTCGCCTCCTCGCAGTAGAAGTTGTCGAAGAAGGTCTCCACCTGGGAGGCGCCGAGCCCGAGCCAGCCGGCGACCGCCCTCTTGAACTTGAAGGCGCCCTTCAGCCTGCCGTCGAGGTAGACCCGCACGTACCCGGCGGAGTCCAGGTCGGCGCGCAGCCGGTACCACCTGCCGACGACCGTCGGCACGAAAATCGTCTTCTTGATCCCGCCGGCTTCCGTCCCGAGATACCCGGCCTGCCCGACGACGATCCTGCCGGGCAGCAGCTTCACGTACCGGTAGCGCTGGTGGTCACTCTGGTACGCGAAGAGGAGGCTGGCGTTGGCCGCGGAGCCCCCGCCCGAGAGCTTCGTCTTTATCTCGAACTTGCCCGTCAGGAACGCGCTGAAGTTGTTGTTGACGACGCGGTTGTCCACGTTCGCCGTGGACGCCAGCTGCTTGGCGCTGTTCACGCGCCAGCTCGCGTACCGGTAAGGGAGCCAGTCCGGGTCGCCGGCGTCGCTGCCGTCGGTGAAGTCGTCGCGGTGGATGATCGGCGCGGCGATGAACGAGAACCAGGTGAACGGGCCCGGGACCGGTCCGCCCGGCGTCAACGCGACCACCCGCCAGTAGTACGTGTTGCCGGCGACCTTCTCCGGGAAGATGCGCGAGTTCGTCGCGATCGTGTCCAGCAGCGTCAGCGGCGCCAGCGGGTCCGTGCCGTAGTAAAGCTCGTAGCCGGTCGCGCCGGCGACGGCGTCCCACATGAACTTTGTCTCCGAGGTCACCACGGACGAGCCCTGCGGCGGGAATGCGTTGTAGATGCCCGGGGCAGGGGAGGCGGCGGACGTCGAGAAGACCACCGAGTAATAGCCGGTCGAATCCAGGTTGTTGTCGCTCACGACGAGTGTGTAGAGCCCCCGCTGCAGGAGCGTGTGACTCAGCTTCTGCGGCATCAGCGACCCGGTGGCGGACGCCTCGATTGCCCCGCCGCCGGGGGGGTAGAGGTAGATCTCCGGCTGCACGCTCGAGTAGGCATAGGCCGCAGCCGTGAGGGTGATCCGGTCGCCGGGGCGGCCGTAGAAGTGGTAGACATCCTGGTCCGCGCCATAGTGGAACGCGCCGACCTTCACTTCCTTGTGCGCGATCATGCCGCCGTCGTTGTCATCCGCGTTGTCCGACGGGGAGATGCCCCCGGGGATCTGAACCAGCGAGAAGGCGTACGTGCCCGAAGCGTTCAGGCCGGCGTCGCTGATCACCACCGAGTAGACGCCGGTCTCCTGCAGCTGCCAATTCTCGCGCGTCGCCCTCGTCACCGGCAGAGAGGACTGCTCGAGGTTGCCTCCGGGCGCGTACAGGCGTATCTGCGGCTCGAGACCGGAGGAAGGCGACGAGGCGGCCACGGCGACCGTGGTCCCTGCCGTGCCGTAGAAGAGATAGACGTCGGTGTCCGCCTGATAGCTGAGCACTCCGGCCTTGGTTCCGCCGGACATGATCGTGCCGCCGTCCGCATCGCCCGCCGAGGTGACGGCCCCCGGTATCGTCACGAGCGCGATCGCGTACCACCCTTCGGCGTCGAGGTTGAAGTCGCTCACAACGGCCGTGTAGGTTCCGCTCTGCGCGGGCAACCGCTGCTCCAGCCACTGCGAGTCCTTGCTGCCGATTGCCTGCGCGACAAAGGACCCGTCGGGCGCATAGAATCGAATCTCGGGCTGCACGCCGCCGGTGTTCTCGGCCGTCGTCAGGATCACCATCTCACCGCCCTGGGCGTCGAACTGGAAGATGTCGGTGTCGGAGCGGTTCGAAAGGTACCCGAGCTTCGTCTCGCCCGAGGCGATGATCCCGCCGTCGGCGTCGTCCGCCGAAGCGGCCGCGCCCGGGATCTTCGCCAGGGACAGCGAGTACCACCCCTCGGCGTTCAAGCCGTAGTCGCTCACGAGGATCGTGTAGGTCCCGCTCGCTGCGGCGACCGCGTCAAGCAGATGACCGGACGTGCTGCCGAGACTCGAGGCCTCGAGTGCGCCCCCCGCCGGCGGGTACAGGTAGAACTCCGGCTGGACACCGCTCCCCGAGAGTGGCGCTGTCGTGATGACGATCCGGTCGCCGGCGGTCGCCGCGAACTGAAAGAGGTCGCTGTCCACCGCGGGCGAGAGGTAGCCGAGCTTCGTCTCGCCCGAAGCGATCGGGCCGCCATCGCCGTCCGTCGCCGACGCGGCGTCGCCGGGGATCTTGGCGAACGAAAGCGTATAGCTGCCGTAATTGTTCATGCCATAGTCGCTGACGAGCAGCGTGTACTTCGTGCCGCCGGCGGCTGGCCCGAGGCGGTAATCCACGCGGCGGGTGCTGAGGTTCCCGGTTCCGGGAAAGTCCGCCGCGGGGCCACCGCCGCCGGGGGGGAACAGGTACAGCTCCGGCTGCGGACCGGAGCCGGAAACGGTGACGACGATGCGATCATCGGGCGATCCGTCGAACTGGAAGCAGTCCATGTCGGCGTTCCCCGTGATCGACCCGCCGACACTCTGGCCCGAGGAGACGGGACCGCCGTCGGGATCCACGGCCGAGGCGAGCAGACCGGGGTCGATGGCGGCCGCGCTCACGTTCGTGAAGGCGATCGAGTAATACCCGTCGTTGTTGGCGCCGTTGTCGCGCACGGTGATTGTGTACTCGCCGTCCGCCGGGAGCTGGTGCGTCAAGCGGAACATGCTGAACGAGCCCGTCGCGGACGCGATGGCCGGCGCCGGGCCCGGCCCTGCGAGGACGATCTCCGGCTGCACGCCGCCGCTGCCGTCCTGGGCCGTGGCGACCACGACCCGGTCCCCGGCGGAGCCGGTGAACGTCCAGGTCTCCTCCCGGTTGTTCCCTCCGGTGCCGCCCAGGAGAAGGCCGGAGCGGGTCTCGCCCGAGGCGATGCCCGCCGCCTCGGCGCTGGCGGGGCCCAAGGTGCCCAGGACGGCGATGACGGCGATCAGCCGGAACGGGACGCGGTGCAGCATGACAGACAGTTCCTCCCTGGCGTTGGGACGCTCTAGGCCGAAACGACGCAAAGATCCCTCGATTCTCGCGTTTCCTATTAACGCAATAATCATGTGGCCGGCCTCGCATGTCAAGGGGACGCTCTTGATCGATGCCCGGACTTCACCGGGGCGAACCCGCATTTGCCGCGCTGGAGCGTCGCGCTTCATGATAAGAGAGTGAACAAAGTTGATATCAGGGGACCGATTTGGTAAGAATGTCCGCAAATCAATTCAGAGGAGCAATCATGCACGGTCAGGTGCGGAAGGTTTCGCTGTGTCTCCTCGTCGCGATGGCATTCTCTCTCCTTCCGGGGTGCAGTTCAGAGCAGAAGAAGGCGAAGCATCTCAAGCGGGGCGAGGCCTACCTGGCGGAGTCGAAGGTGCGCGAGGCGATCATCGAGTTCCGGAACATGCTGCAGATCGACTCCCGGGACGCACTCGCGTACTACAAGCTCGGCCTGGCGTATCTCATGACCGGACAGGTCAAGGAGGCGTACGCCGATCTCTCGCGGAGCGTGGAATTGAACGCGGAGAACGTCGACGCGCAGCTCAAGCTCGCGGGCATTCTGCTCTCCGCCGGAGAGACCGGAAAGGCCAGAGAGAAGGTGACGCTCGTGCTGGCGAAGGAGCCGGGCAACGTCGAAGGGCACCTGCTGATGAGCGGGGTCGACGCCGCCTCAAAGGACATCGACGGCGCGATCGCCGAGGCGAAGAAGGCAGTCGAGCTCGACCCCAAGCGGATGCAGTCCTCCATACGGCTGGCCGAGCTGTATGCGGCCGCGCGCCAGACGGCCAAGGCCGAGGAGACGCTGAAGGCCGCGCTCGGCGTCGACGCGAACTCGCCGGAGGCGCACGCCGCTTACGGCGAGTTTCTGCGGGTCACGGGTCGCGTGGACGAAGCCGAGACGCAGTTCAAACGCGTGGTGGAACTTCAGCCCCAGAAGGCCGAGTCGCACGTCCTGCTCGCACGTTTCTACATCGCGACGCGGCGGCCCGAGCCGGCGGGAAAGGCGCTGGCCGCGGCCATCGCGGCCGAGCCGAAGAACCCGATGCCCTACTTCACCCTCGCCGACTTCCAGCGCGCGCAGGGAAGCAGCGCCGAAGCCGAGGCGACGCTGCGCAAGGTCCTGGAATTCGACGCGGGGAACGCCCGCGCTCTCGGGACGATCGGGGAGGCCGCCCTGCTGCGCGGGAGGCCCGACGAGGCCGCCGCCACGGTCGAGGAGCTGCTCAAGCGCAACCCGAGCGACCCCCAGGGGCTGCTGCTCAAGGGCAGGATCGCCATGGGACGCGGCCAGTACCGGGAGGCCTTGGACACGTTCCAGGCTGCCACCAAGGCCGCGCCGAACTTTGCGCCCGGGTGGTACTCGCTGGCGCTGGCCCACTTCGCGAACAAGGATGCGGAGCAGGGGAGGGCAGCGCTGCAGGAGGCGCTCAAGGTCGCGCCCGACTACCGCGAGGCGCGGTTGACTCTCGCGGATCTCGCGCTCAAGTCGAAGAACTTCGACGCGGCGCTCGAGGAAAGCAGCAGAGTCCTCGAGAAGGACCCCGACAACTACCAGGCGCGGTTGATCGCGGGCAGCGCCGCCTATTGGAAGAAGGACCTGGTCACGGCCGAGCGGCACTTTCAGGAGCTGTTGCGGATCGACCCGAAGAACCCGAACGGATTCCAGCTGATGGGCAGGCTGGCCGTCGCGAAGGGAAGGCTCGACGAGGCCGCTGCGCAGATGGAGAAGGCGCTCGCGCTCTCACCCGACTTCCTCCCGGCGCTCCAGGACCTCGCGATGCTGGCGATGATGCAGAAGCAGCCCGAGAAGGCGCTCGCCCGCGTGCAAAAGCAGGTCGAGGCGTCGCCGAGGAACCCGGCGTACCACCAGCTTCTCTTCCAGCTCTACGAGCGCGCCGGCAAGCTCGATCTCGCCGAGGCCAGCCTGAGGAAGGCCATGGACCTGGCGCCGGGGAACAACGGTCTCTACGTCGCCCTCGGCTCCTTCTACGGGCGGCACGGCATGATCGACAAGGCGTTGCGGGAGGGGCAGACGGCCGTGGAGAAGCAGCCGGACTCGCTGCAGGCGCGTATGCTGCTTGGCGTCCTGTATGACTCGCGCGGGGAGACGGCCAAGGCCAAGGAGCAGTACGAGGCGGTCCTGCGGATCGACCCGAAGTTCGGTCCGGCGGCGAACAATCTCGCCTGGATCGAGGCCGAGCACGGCGGCAGCCTGGATCGGGCCATGCAGCTTGCGCAGATCGCGCAGGACAAGCTGCCGCAGGACCCGAACGTCGCCGACACCCTCGGCTGGGTCTTCTACAAGATGAACATGTTCTCGCGCGCCGTGACCTCCCTGGAGGAGGCCCGCGAGAAGATCGGCGACAACCCGGTCGTCCGCTATCACCTCGGCATGGCCTACTTCAAGAGCGGCAAGAACGCGCAGGCCGCCGCGGAGTTGAAGAAGGCGCTGGAGCTGAGTTCGGCCTTCGGCGGCGCGGACGAGGCGCGAAAGACACTGGGGGAGATCGGGAGCAAGTAGGATCCGCGCCGGCCTCCATCCATTCGGTGTTGAGAAACAGGGACGTGGTTCATGAGCAAGAACGCCGCAGCGTCTGAGGCGACTCCGTCGAAGCCGAAGCTCCTCGTTGTCGACGACGAGGAGAGCATCCGCACCCAGCTCAAGTGGGCCCTCGCGAAGGAGTACGAGGTCCTTGTCGCGGAGGACCGCCCCCGGGCCCTCGAGGCCTTCCTCGCCCAGCGTCCGGAAGTCGTCATCCTCGACCTCGGGCTGCCACCCAGTCCCGACGCGGTGAGCGAGGGCTTCGCGGCGCTCGAGGCGATGCGTCGCGAGGATGATCTGGTCAAGGTCATCGTCAGCTCCGGCCGCAGCGAGCGCGAGAACGCCCTGCAGGCGATCGGCCGCGGCGCCTACGACTTCCTCCCCAAGCCGGTGCAGGTCGACGAGCTGCGGCTCATCCTTGCCCGTGCGTTCCACGTTGCCCGGCTCGAGAGGGAGTACCGCGAGCTGCAGCAGCAGGTCACGGGCCGCTCCTACGAAGGGATGCTCGGCGCGAGCCCCCAGATGGCCGAGGTGTTCACCGCCATCCGCAAGGTGGCCACCACCGACGCGCCGGTGCTGATCACGGGCGAGAACGGCACCGGCAAGGAGCTGGCGGCGCTGGCGATCCACCGGCTCGGGGCGCGCAAGGACGGCCCGTTCGTCGCGATCAACTGCGGCGCGATCCCGGAGGCGCTCCTCGAGAGCGAGCTGTTCGGCCACGAGAAGGGCGCGTTCACGGGGGCGCACATCCAGCGCAAGGGGCGCGTCGAGCTGGCGCGCGACGGCACGCTCTTCCTCGACGAGATCGGCGACCTCTCCGCGCCGCTGCAGGTCAAGCTCCTGCGCTTTCTCCAGGAGCACCGGATCGAGCGCATCGGCGGCCGCGAGCAGATCGAGGTCGACGTCCGCGTCATCGCCGCCACCAACCGCGACCTCAAGACGGCGATGCGGGAGGGGCGGTTCCGCGAGGACCTCTACTACCGGCTTGGGGTGGTCGTGATCGTCCTGCCGCCGCTGCGCGACCGCGAGGGGGACGTCCCGCTGCTGGCCACGACCATGCTCCAGAGGTTCTCGGCCGAGGCGAAGAAGAAGATCGCCGCCTTCACGCCCCAGGCGTTGCGGGCCATGGAGCGCCACCAATGGCCGGGGAACGTCCGGGAACTGGAGAACCGCGTCAAGCGCGCCGTGATCATGGCCGAGGGGACGAAGATCACGCCGGCTGACCTCGACCTGGACTCCGCCGCCGCGCGCTACGAGGGCACGACGCTCAAGGAGGTGCGCGACGCGGTGGAGAGGGAGTTTGTCCAGCGCGCCCTCAAGCGCCACAACGGCAACGTCACGCGTGCCGCCGCGGAGTTGGACATCAGCCGGCCGACGATGTACGAGCTGATGGAGAAGCTGGGGATTCCTCGCGAGCAGTGATCTCGCTCTTCTTTGAACTGTAAAACTGTCTTACATGTTGCCAGACGGTCGCAGCACCACAAAGGACCTGCATTCTGGCGTCGATCATTTAAAAAGCAATATAATCAATGTGTTAGATTCGCAGATGCCCTACATTTCGGTTTGGCACAACTCATGCAAACATGATTCAGGCAGAGAGCGATGATGACGAAAATGGGACGGTTGGTCTTCGGCGAGCACAGCGAAAGGAGATTGGTTATGAAGAAGAAATGGATGGTGTTGGTGGTGGCCGCCCTGGTCCTGACGCTAGTACCGGTGGGACGCGCGCTGGCGACTACGATAACGCTGGACCTCCACAATAACGATGCTCCGATCTGCGCTCCCGGGACGGAGGGGTGCCCGAATGACGGCACCTATTGGCATTTCGTGATCGCTCCGGACAATGATTGGGCGACCTTCGTCCAGGTGCATCTCAATCTTGGCACCTCGTTCTACGACACATCGCTGTGGATTCAGCCACAGGTCGATCAGGTGTATGTGGCGGTGCCGACGGGGTTCCACTACGACGACCTTCTTGTGAGTGGCAGCACCGCGACCGTTACCTATGCCGGGGATCTTCCTAAGAATGCCAAGTTCGTCCTGAGTCATGTCTGCGTGGCGAGTCAGGTTCCCGAGCCTTCTTCGCTGTTGCTTCTCGGCAGCGGAATCCTCGGCCTGGGCCTGATCCGCCGCCGGCGCCGCGCCTAGATTCGCCGGCCGCTCCGCAGCAACGCCGCCGCCCCTCGCAAGACGGGGCGGCGGTTTCTTTTTGTCTCCCGTCACTTGGATGGCGCTCTCTCCTGATCAGCGCTCAATCCAAACGGACGTCGTCCAGGTAAATGGTCACTGGGGCCCGGGGATTCGCGACGAAGATGAACACGCGGCGGATGGACTCCCGGCGCAGGGGGCGGTGCGAGCCCGAGGTCACGAGCGAGGGCAGGGGGACAGCGATCCGATTGGCCCCCGGAACCAGTGAGAAGGTCCTGTTGAAGCGCTCCGGGAAGTCGGGGTACTCGGCGTCGTCGATGCGAAGCGTCAAGGGGACGTTGTTCGCGGCCGGGTTATACGCGTCGAATCGGAGCAGCCTCCGCCGGGACCAGTCCGGATCGAACGAGGCGAAGGTGATCCCAGGATAGGGCCGCGGATTGCCCGCGCTCGCCGGATAGAGCGTCATTTCCAGACTCGACCGGCCCGATGTTGCGTGCGAGGCAGAGAGGCGATAGATGGCGCCGCACTGCCACTGCAACTCGTCAAGAATGTCGCGCCTCTCGAACTCGTACTCGAATGGCCGTGTACGCTGACAGGCGACCAGGCCGATCGCGACGGTGAGAGCCGTCGCGGTTCGGCGGGTCGTACCTGACGACATGAGGCGACGGACAGCCGGGGCAATCACGCTACGGCCTCCTGAACTCGAAGAGCACGATTTCCGGTGGAGCGCCGAGGCGAAATGGCAGACGAGATGTGCCGATTCCCCGCGTCACGTAGAGGAACTTCTTGTCTTCCCGATACAGACCGGACGGGTGCGACGGGTCCGGCAGCAACCGCAGAAGGCGCCAGGCCCACGTGGGGAGCCAGACTTGGCCGCCGTGGGTGTCGCCGGAGAGGACGAGGATCTCGCGGGCGGCCGCAATTTCCGCAAAACTGGTGGAAGAGTGCGAGAGGACAATTGTCGGACCAGACCCTCGAATCAGGCTACGGAGCCTCGCATCGGGGTGCGAGTGGGCCTTCGGATCGAGTCCCGCAATCCTCAGGGTTCCCGTCCTGGCTGGAATTTCCGCCGCCTGGTCGCGGAGGAAGGTCACGTCATGGCGCGACGTCCGGTCGGGCTCCCCAGGTTCATGACAGAACTCGCAGGACCGGCGCGCGCCGGTCGCATCGGCGTCGCCGAGCACTGCAAAAACCCCTAGGGGGGCGTGCAACCCGGCCAGGAAGGCGAGCGCCTGGTCGTAGGCCCTTCCGCGCGCGCCCCATTCCACGAAATCACCCCCCAGGAGTATCAGGTCGGGCTGGATCTCGTCCAACTGGCGCAGAACCAGGTTGGGCGCCGGGCCTCCGGCATCGCGGAAGTGGAGATCGCTCAAGAAGGCGACCCGGCAGCCGTCGAGTGCCTTGGACAGATCTCCCTCATTGAAGACGATGTTGGTGACACTGATCTGGGTTGGCTCGATAGCCGTCGCGTAGAGGAGGATGGACGCCGCACCGACACCCGCCGCCCATTTCACCCGTGAGCCCATCGCAGCCTGAGGATGCCCGATTCTCCGAGGCAAGGCCAGCAGGCCGCCCGTCTCCAGCGGTGCGCGAGACCCGGAACCGTTGGCGTAACCTTGACTTCCCTTACGCAATTGTCTATTTTGTTTGCGGTTTTGCTTCGGACAGACAGCCATTATTGGGTACCGGGCGGCCGAGGCTCTTGAGCGTCGGCCTGCGGCGGTAGCCCGTCTCGGTTTTCCTTGATCGACTCTGGGCTTACCTTTCAGAACCTCAGCCAGACTCTGATCCGCGCGCTCAGGACAGGAGTCACGCCCTATGATCAACGCACTCAGTGTCGACGTCGAAGACTACTTCCACGTCAGTGCGTTCGAACACAATGTCAATCGATCCGACTGGGATAGGTATCCGCTCCGCGTGGAGAAGAACACCGAGGTTCTTCTCGACCTCTTCGACAGCCACCAGGTGCGGGCTTCGTTCTTTGTGCTCGGTTGGGTCGCGGAACGGGTGCCGGGCCTGGTCAAACGCATTCAGGGCAGGGGGCACGAGATTGCCTGCCACGGATTCGGCCACGAGCGGCTGGACGTCATTGGCCCCCATCGCTTCCGGGAGGATCTGCGCCGCGCCAAGCACGTCCTCGAGGATCAGTGCGGGGCACCCGTCCTTGGCTATCGGGCGCCGAGCTTCTCGATCACGCCCAAGTCGGTCTGGGCCGTCGACATCTTGATCGAAGAGGGCTTTGTCTACGACTCGAGCATCTTCCCCATCCACCACGATGTCTACGGGATGCCTGGGGCCGACCCGGGCATTCACAGTATCAGGCGGGAAGCCGGCATTCTGCGGGAATTCCCGCCGACGACGGTGCCCCTTCTTGGCGGGAAGGTCCGCCTGCCCGCAGCCGGAGGCGGGTACCTGCGGTTGTTCCCCCTTTGGGTGACGCGTCTCGCCATCGACCGCGTCAACGAAGGAGGGCGGCCCGCGGTGCTGTACATGCATCCCTGGGAGTTCGATCCCGAGCAGCCGCGGATCAAGGCGCGCATGAAGTCGCGGTTCCGTCACTACTGCAATTTGCGCACCACCATCCACAAGATGAGATCATTGCTCGGTTCCTATGCCTTCGCCCCGCTGAGACAGGTCCTCGGGTTGAGCTGACGTTCGCCATGTGCGGCATCGCGGGTGTCCTGAACGGCGTTTCGAGAGAGCCGGTGCGCCGTGAACAGCTCCAACACATGATCGGCGTGTTGCGTCACCGGGGGCCGGATGGTTTCGGGTTCTTCCAGGGGGAGGGCGTCGGCCTGGCGCACGCACGCCTGAGCATCATCGACCTCGAGGGAGGCTGGCAGCCGATCCACAACGAGGACAAGAGGGTCTGGATCGTCTTCAACGGTGAGATCTTCAACTACCTCGAGCTGCGGGAAGCCCTGGTGAAACTCGGGCACGTCTTTTACACGCGCTCGGACACGGAGGTGATCGTCCACCTCTACGAGGAGTACGGCATCGATTGCGTGCAGCACCTCAACGGCCAGTTTGCGTTTGCGGTCTGGGACAAGGGGCGGGAGCGACTCTTTCTCGCTCGCGACAGGGTCGGCATCCGGCCGCTCTTCTACACGCGCGTCGGAGGCTCCCTTCTTTTCGCCTCCGAGGTCAAGTCCCTCTTCACGGATCCGCGCGTCAGCCGGACGATCGAGCCGCGCGCGCTCGACCAGGTCTTCACGTTCTGGATGACGGTGCCGCCGCAGACGGCCTTCGCCGGCGTCCAGGAGCTGCCGGCCGGCCACGTCATGGTGGTCGAGAAGGACGTCGAGACGACGGCGTGCTACTGGGACCCGGACTTCCGCCAGGAACAGCCCCCTCGCCGCGAGGCCGAGTACGCCGAGGAGTTGCGGGCGCTGCTCCTCGATGCGACCCGGCTCCAGCTCCGGGCGGACGTGCCCGTGGGCGCCTACCTCAGCGGCGGGCTCGATTCCTCCGTGATCGCCACGCTCGTGCGGAGGTTCAGCGACACGCCCGTGCGCACGTTCTCGGTGAACTTCAGCGATGAAGCCTTCGACGAGCGGGGATACCAGCAGGAGGTCGTCGACCACCTCGGCACGGATCACAGCAGCATCACCTGCACCGGGCGGGACATCGGCGCAGCGTTTCCCGACGTCATCTGGCACGCGGAAAAGCCCATCCTCAGGACAGCGCCGACGCCGCTCATGCTCCTCTCGCGGCTGGTGCGCGAGAGCGGCTACAAGGTGGTGCTCACCGGCGAAGGTTCCGACGAGATTCTGGCCGGCTACGACATCTTCAAGGAAGCAAAGATCCGTCGTTTCCTGGCAAGGGCGCCCGAGTCGACGTTCCGCCCCCTGATCCTCAAGCGCCTGTACCCCTACCTGGAAAAGTCGCCGGTGCGCTCCGTGCGCTACGGGGAGGCCTTCTTCAATGCCGACGTCTCGGGCTACCCGGAGGCCTTCTACGCGCACGTGCCCCGCTGGAACACCACGCGGAAGACCAAGGTCTTCTTCTCCGACCCGCTGAAGTCCGCGCTCCACGGCTACGACAACCTCCAGGCCCTTGCGCCCCTCCTGCACGAGAGATTGCCGCAGTACGATTACCTCTCCCAGGCTCAGTACCTGGAGATCAAGACGCTCCTCTCGGGATACCTGCTCTGCTCCCAGGGGGATCGGATGGCGATGGCGAACTCCGTGGAGGGCCGGTTCCCGTTCCTGGACCACCGGGTCATGGAGTTCTGTTTCGCCCTGCCGCCTGGCCTGCGCATGCGGGCCCTCACGGAAAAGTACCTCCTGAAGAAGAGCGTGCGCGACCTGCTTCCGCAATCGATCACGCGCCGCACGAAGCAACCCTACATGGCGCCGGACGCCCAGAGCTTCTTCCACGCGCAGCCGCTGGACTACGTGGACGATCTCCTTTCCGAGAACCGCCTGCGGCGGGCCGGGTACTTCAATCCAACGGCGGTCGCGATGCTGGCCAAGAAGTGCCGGCAGAGCCAGGTGCTTGGGTTCAAGGACAACATGGCGCTCGTGGGAATTCTCTCGACGATGCTCCTGCACGATCAATTCGTCGAGAACTTCGCCCCGCGCATCAGCCGGATGCAGGGGAATCTCAGGGAGGAGACCCGGTATGCCGTTGAGGTGTAGGCGCAGGTCCGGCATCGAGCTTCGTCGGGAGAGCGGGCATGTATGACCATCTGTGCGAGATCTACGCCCGCTTCAAGGCAGCGGGGGTTGCGGAGCCCTTCAGGGAGGCCGTGCACCTGCTGGACCTTCTGGGCGACGGTTCCCTCCGGAGGATCGACGCGACGGCGGCCGACGGGATGAGCGAATGCCTGGCCGCAATCGAGCAGAGAGGCAAGGGGACCGTGCCCCTGGAGTACCTCGTCGGCAGGGCGGTGTTCATGGGAAACGTGTTCCACTGCACGCCGGACACCCTCATTCCGACCGAGGACACCGATCTGCTTGTCCGGGTGGTCAGCGAACACGCCCGGGGCGCGACGGCACCCGGCAGGCGCCCGACGATCATCGAGATCGGCACCGGCAGCGGGAACATCGCGATCACTCTGGCGCTGGGGCTGGAAGGCGCGAGGATCCTGGCTTCCGACATCAGCGCCGGCGCGGTCGAGGTGGCGCGGCGCAACGTGGCGAAGCATGGGGTCCAGGACCGCGTCAGCCTGTTCTGCGGAGACATGTTTGCCCCTTTCGCCGATCTGGATTGCCGGGGCGCAGTCGATGTGGTGGTCAGCAATCCCCCCTACATTCCCACATCGTCGCTTGCCAGGCTTTCTTCCGAGATCGTGGATCACGAGCCGCTCGTTGCGCTGGACGGCGGACCCTACGGCATCGACATCTACCGGAAGCTGATCGCCGGTGCCCGGGAATTCCTGTCGCCGCAGGGCGTGCTCGTGTTCGAGATCGGGGAGCGGCAGGAGAAGCTGGTGGAGCGATTGCTCAAGAAGACCGGGGGCTACGGGGACATCGCCTGCCACGAGCGGCAGGGCAGCGTCCGCGTGATGAGCGCCCGGAAGAAAACCTAGGAGATCGCACATGCCCGTCAAGGAGGCGCTTCGCACGTTCATCCTCGAGAACTTTCTGTTCGGCCAGGAGAATCCGGACTTCACGGACGGCGCGTCGCTGCTCGAGAACGGCCTGATCGACTCGACGGGCGTACTGGAGCTCGTGGCCTTCGTCGAGGAGAAGTACGGCATCTCGGTGGCCGACGAGGAGCTGCTCCCCGAGAACTTCGACTCCGTCGACAACCTCGCCAACTACGTCGGCAGGAAGAGTGCGGCCTGACCGGACCGGGGCGGGCCAGGGAGCAGTCGGCGTGAGACAGACCCTCGTCAACCATTTCCTCGAGCACAGCGCCGGGAAGTTCCCGGAGAAGGTCGCGCTGCTCTGTCATGGGCAGCGGCTCACGTACGCGGAGCTGAACGGCAGGGCGGATGCCCTTGCCGCGGCGCTGGCGGGGGCCGGCGTCGTCCGCGGCGACAGGGTCGCGGTGTTCATGGACAACTCCGTCGAGGCCGTGGTGTCCATCTTCGCCACGATGAAAGCCGGGGCGGCCTTCATGGTCGTCAACCCCACGACGAAGGCCGAGAAGCTCGAGTACATCCTGAACAACAGCCGGGCGCGTGTCCTCGTCACGCAGACGCCGCGGCGGGCCGTCGCCAGCCGCGTTTCCAGCCCGCACCTCGAGACGGTCATCCTCGCGGGGAAGGCCGGCGCGGACGTGGCCGCCTTTGCCGGGGCGAGACTCCTTTCCTTCGAGGATGCAGTGGCCGCAGCTCCGGCGGGTGGCCTCGTGTCGCCCTGCATCGATCTCGACCTCGCCGGCGTCATCTACACCTCGGGTTCGACGGGGAACCCGAAGGGGGTGATGCTCTCGCACCTGAACATGGTCTCGGCGGCGGATTCCATCACGACCTATCTCGAGAACACACCCGACGACGTCATCGTCAACGTGCTGCCGCTGGCCTTCGACTACGGCCTCTACCAGGTGCTCATGGCCTTCAAGATCGGCGGCACGGTCGTGCTGGAGAGGTCCTTCACGTACCCGTACGAGATCATCGAGCTCATGATCCGGGAGAAGGTCACGGGCTTCCCGGGAGTTCCCACCATCTTTGCCATCCTTCTCGGACTGAAGGACCTGCCGAAGTGGGACCTCAGCTCTCTGCGCTACATGACCAACACCGCGGCCGCGCTGCCCGCGAGTCACATCAGGCGGCTGCGGGAACTGTTCCCGGCCGTGCGGCTCTACTCGATGTACGGTCTCACCGAGTGCAAGCGGGTGTCGTATCTGCCGCCCGCGGAGCTGGACCGCCGGCCGCACTCCGTTGGCCGGGGAATGCCGAACGAGGAGGTGTACATCGTCGACGAGCAGGGAAACCGCGTCGGGCCCGGCGTGGTCGGCGAACTGGTCGTCAGGGGCGCCAACGTCATGCTCGGCTACTGGGAGCTGCCCGAGGAGACGGCGGCCTGCATCCGGCCGGGCAAGTACCCCGGGGAGCGCGTCCTGTACACCGGCGATCTCTTCAAGACCGACGAGGAGGGTTTCCTCTACTTCGTCGCGCGGAAGGACGACATCATCAAGAGCCGCGGCGAGAAGGTGAGCCCCAAGGAGGTCGAGAACGCGCTGTACGGGCTCGATGGGGTCCTCGAGGCGGCCGTCATCGGTGTCCCGGACGACATCCTCGGCGAGGCGGTCAAGGCGTTCGTCGTCCCCGAGGCCGGTGCCGCGCTGACCGAGAGGGACGTCCTCAAGCACTGCGCCGCGCATCTCGAGAACTTCATGGTTCCAAAGGCGGTCGAGATCATGAAGTCGCTGCCGAAGACCTCGACCGGCAAGATCAGCAAGAAGGAACTCAAATCAGGAGACTTCGCCCGCCATGAAAATCTGCACTAACTGTATCCTCCCCGAGACGTTCCCCGGCATCCGGTTCGACGAGCAGGGGGTCTGCACGCACTGCCAGCAGTTCGTCGGGCGGTCCGGCAAGCTCGGCGAGGACAAGGCGAAGTACGCGCTCAAGTTCGCGCAGCTGCTGGAGCAGCTCGGCCGGGACGGCAGGCGCGAGCGGCGCACCCACGACGTCCTCATGGCCTTCAGCGGCGGCAAGGACTCGACATACACGCTGGCGCTCCTCAAGGAGAAGTACGGTCTGCGCATCCTCGCGGTCAGCTACGACAACGGCTTCATCGCGCCGCGGGCCGTGGAGAATATCAGGAACGTCACCGAGCGGCTCGGCGTCGACCACGTCCTCTTTAAGCCGCGGTGGGACCTGCTGCGCACGATCTTCGCGGCCGCGGCAGAGGAGGAGCTCTACTCGAAGAAGACGCTCGAGCGCGCGAGCACGATCTGCACCTCGTGCATCGGGCTGGTGAAGACCGCGTGCCTGAAGATGGCGATCGAGCAGGACATCCCGATGATCGGCTTCGGCTGGTCCCCGGGGCAGGCGCCCGTGCAGTCGTCGATCATGCAGACGAACCCGGCGCTGCTGCGGATGACCCAGCAGGCGATCGTCGGACCGCTGAAGCGGGTGGCGGGGGAGGACGTCGGCGCCTACTTCCTGAGCGAGAAGCACTTCGCGGCGCCGGAGAAGTTCCCGTGGAACGTGCACCCGCTGGCCTGGGAGGAGTACGACGAGGGCAAGATCTTCGCGGCGATCGGCAAGCTCGGCTGGCAGGCGCCGCGGGACACCGACAGCAACTCGACGAACTGCCTCCTGAATGCCTTCGCCAACGACATCCACCTGCGGCGGTACGGCTTCCACCCCTACATCTGGGAGATCGCCAACATGGTGCGCGAGGGGGTCATCCCGCGGGCCGAGGGGCTGCGCAAGTTCGAGGAGCCGGTGCCGCCGGAGTGGATCCGCGCCGCCAGGGAGAAGCTCGGGCTGCCGGCCTGAGCCGCGCGGCCAAGGCCCGAGGTTGCCGTGGAGGTCCGCGCCGCGGTCGCCGACGACGCAGAGCGATGGGACTGCTATGTCGACGGGAGCCCCGCGGCGGCGGCCTACCACCGGTTCGGCTGGAAGGGCGTCGTCGAAAGGAGCTTCGGCCACAGGACGCACTACCTCCTCGCCGAAAGTGGGGGCGGCGTGGCGGGAGTGCTCCCGCTGGTTCGGCTCAAGAGCAGGCTCTTCGGCAACTTCCTGGTGTCGATGCCGTTCGTCACCTACGGTGGCGTCTGCGCCGACGACCAGGAGGCGAGGGTCGCACTGCTCCGGGAGGCTGTGAACATCGCCCGGCGGGAGAACGCCTCTCACATCGAGCTGCGGCACAGGGAACCGCTCGACCTCGGGCTGCCGGCCAAGACTGCAAAAGTGTCGATGCACCTCGGGCTCCCCGACAGCGCCGACCACCTGCTGAAGTCTTTCGACGCGAAACTCAGGAGCCAGATCCGCAGGCCGGCAAAGGACGGGATGACGGTCCGCTCCGGCCGCGCCGACGAGTTGGACGCCTTCTACGACGTATTTGCGGCCAACATGCGCGACCTGGGAACCCCGGTCTATGCGAAGGACTTCTTCAGGAACATCCTCGAGGAGTTCCCCGACAGCACCTGGATCCGTACGGTCTACACCAGGGACGGGGAGCCGGCGGCGTCGGGCTTTCTTCTCGGCTTCAAGGACACCCTGGAGATACCCTGGGCCTCCTCCGTGCGGCGGTTCAACAGGAGCAGCCCGAACACCCTTCTCTACTGGAGCGTCCTGGCGTTCGCCTGCGAGCAGGGGTATGCAACGTTCGATTTCGGGCGCTCGACGCCGGGCGAGGGCACGTACCGTTTCAAGGAGCAATGGGGCGCCCGTCCCGTTCAGCTCTATTGGCATTACTGGCTCGACGGCGGCGGGGCGCTGCCCGAGATCAATCCGAGGAACCCGAAGTACCGGGCCGCCATTGCCTGTTGGAAGCGGCTCCCCGTGGGCCTCACCACGCTGCTGGGGCCGAGGATCGTGAAGAACTTGCCGTGAGGTGGACATGAGCGACGCCGTGCAGACACAGGTGGTGGACGTGGTCGTGGGCACCGTCGGGAGCGGGCTGAAGCGCGAGACGGTCACGCCCGAGACGAAGTTGGTCGGCAACGTGCTCGACTCCATGGCGGTCATGAACCTGATCATGTCCCTCGAAGATCATTTCGGATTTTCGTTCCGGGACGAAGAACTCTCCGCCGAGGCGTTCGAGACCGTCGCGACGTTGACAGCGCTCGTCAGGAGCAAGCTGGCCTAGCCGGCATGGGCGAGAGTCTGGAAAAGATCTTCTTCTTTCGGGGGAGCGAGCGCCGCCGGCTGCTCGGCGTTCTCTACCGGCCGCCCGGCGGCCAGTCCCGGGCCACGGGCATCGTGTACTGCCACCCGTTCGCCGAGGAACAGAACATGGCCCACGCCGTGGCGGTGAAGGCGTGCCGGTCGTTCAGCGAGCAGGGCTTCCCCGTGCTGCGGTTCGACATGAGCGGCTCCGGCGACAGCGAGGGGACGCTCGAGGACGTGACGGTCTCCTCTTGGATGGAGGACCTCCAGGCGGCGGTCAAGGTTCTCAAGGCCGAGGCGAACGTCGACCGGGTCGCGCTGTGGGGGCTCAGGCTCGGCGGCGGCCTGGCCCGGCTGCACGCGTGCGACGATGACTCCGTGCACTCGCTGATCTTGTGGGAGCCGGTGCTCGATCTCTCCCTCCACATCAGGCAGTTCCTGCGCAGGAGCACGGTTTCGAGAATCATGGCAAACGATGCCGGGGGGAGCGCTCCCGTTCCGACCGACGGTCAGTTCGCCAAGGGGCATACGATGTCGGTCATCGGCTACCCGGTCGCGCCGGCATTGTTCGACAGCTTCTGTGCCGTCGGGCAACAGCCCCTGCGCTGTCCGACCGACCGGCCGACCCTGGTCCTTTCAATCTCGTTGTTCGACAAACCGAGCGCGACGATGGCGGGGATGATGGGCGTCCTCGGTTCAGGCGCCGCCGTCCGGTGCGATCACATCGAGGCGGAACCGTTCTGGGACCGCTATTTCCGCTGGGAGTGCCCCGCGCCGATTCAGCACTCCCTGCAGTGGCTCGGGGAACGGTAGCGCAGGAGATGGAGCAGCCGGTTCAGTTCTCGGCCAACGGCAGGCAGTTGTTCGGCATCCTTCACATCCCCGACGGACCCGCCTCCCCGGTCGACACGGTCGTCATGGTGACCGGGGGACCGCAGACGAGGTACGGCAGCCACAGGTTGTACGTGCTCCTCGCGAGGTACCTCTGCGAACGCGGCGTGGCGGTCCTGCGATTCGACTACGAGGGCATGGGGGACAGCGAGGGGGAATTCGTTGGGGCCGCCGGCGCGGCCGGTTCGATCGAGGCGGCCCTTGCCTACATCGACTCGGCGGTCGTCAACCGCGGCCGGAAGATCGTCTGGTCGCTGTGCGACGGCGCCTCCGCAAGCGCGCACTTCGTTGCTGTGCGCCCCCGGGCGGCGGATGGGGCGGTTCTCTGCAACCCCTATATCCAGAAGGAACTCGTTCAGTATCGCCGGCATTACTACAAGCGGAGATTGCTGCAGAGGGACTTCTGGCGCGACCTGCTGAGAGTCAGGGTGAACGTCGCGGGTGCCTTGTTGGAGGTGTTGACCATTCTTCGCACGGGTGTGTCTCAGCGCATCCGCAAACTGCTTGCCGCAAGGAGCTGGACGAACGAGCCCTTCTCCCTGGATTCGCTGCTCCTGAGCCTGCAGAACATCGAGGTTCCGACGTGGTGCGTGCTCAGCGCGCACGATGACGTGGCCCAGGAGTTTCTCGAAGGGATCTCGTCCGGATTCGGGAAGACGGTGGTCGAAAAGAACCCGAACATACGCATCACCACGATTGCGGCGGCCGATCACACGTTCAGTCTGCCCGGAAACAGCGCTGCCCTGAACGCCGCCACCGTTGCGGCGCTTCAGGCGATGGGATGTCGAACCCTCTCGTGAACGGCCGGGCCGCTGTGAAGAGATGGCGAACCACCGAGGCTTCCGGATGCCGGTGATCAGGGTCGTCGGCGATCTGGCGATACACGCCGGCGAGGCGTGCCCGGACAAGGCCGCAGCGTTCATGCGCGACGACAGCATCACCTACGCGGACGTCCTCGAGCGCAGCCTCAGGCTCGGCGACTTCCTCAGTCGGACGGGCGTCGCGAAGGGCGACAGGGTGTGCTTGTTCCTCGAGAAGCGCTTCGAGAAGGTGATCGCCATCTTCGGGACTGCCCTTGCCGGCGCAGTGGTCGTCCCGATCAGGCGTCTTTCCAGACCCGCACAGGTGCTGCACGTTCTCGGGGACTCCGGGGCGAAGGTGCTCATCACGACCGCTGCCGGCGTCGCGAGTCTCGGGAACCTGCCCGATGGCGCCACCGGCCTCGAGACCGTCGTCAGCATCGGCAAGGTCCCGGATGCCGGGCTTCCCGCCAGGCTCCGGCTCGTCGAATGGGACGACGTCATGCGAAACGCAGCGTGCCCGGGACCGCGGGCGCGCGTGACCGACCGGGACCTTGCCGCGATCCTGTACACGTCCGGCTCGACCGGCAAGCCGAAGGGTGTCGTGCTCAGCCACTTGAACGTCATTGCGGGGACCCAGAAGGTCTCGGAGTATCTGGGGATCAACCCGGACGACCGCCTGCTGAGCATTCTGTCGTTCGGGTTCGACTACGGGTTGAACCAACTGACCACGGCCTTCTTCAACCGGGCGCAGATCGTCTTGCTCGACCATCTCTTTCCGCAGGACATCCTGAATGCGGTCGCGAAGCACCGAGTGACGGGACTGGCGGCGGTGGCGGCGACCTGGATCCAGCTGGTGCAGGCGTCTTGGGAGTCGACCGCGATGCCCCGGCTGCGATACGTCACGAATTCCGGCGGCGCGATACCGCCCCGGATTGTCCAGGAGATCCGGAGGCGCCTCCCGCGGACCAAGATGTTCCTGATGTACGGCCTCACGGAGGCCTTCCGCTCGACGTATCTCGATCCGGACCTCGTCGACCAATACCCGGGCTCCATCGGCAAGGCGATCCCGGGGGAGGAAGTGATGGTCCTCGACGCGAGCGGCGAGCCTGTCGGACCCAACGAGGTCGGCGAACTGGTCCACCGGGGTGTCCTCGTGGCGCAGGGCTACTGGAATGACCCGGAGCTGACAGGCCGCAGGTTTCGCGACAACCCGCGGCAACCCGGCGAGGTGCCGCTGCGCGAAAAGGTGGTGTACTCCGGGGACCGGGTCAGAGTCGATGAACAGGGATATTTGTATTTCGTCGGCAGGGACGACGACATGATCAAGTGCGCGGGCAACAGGATCAGCCCGACGGAAGTGGAAGACGTCCTCTACCGGTGTCACGGCGTCGCCGAGGCCGTGGCCTTCGGCATTCCGCACGAAACGTACGGCCAGACCGTCTATGCGGTGATCGCCCTGACCGGCGAAGGCACCGTCGCGATCGCCGACGTGCTGAAGCACTGCAGGGAGCAGCTGCCGCCCTACATGGTGCCGAGCGGGATCGAGGTCCGACAGAGCCTTGCAAGAAACGACAACGGCAAGATCGACCGGTCCGGGATCCAAAGAGAAGTCCGATCACGCGCCGCGACCGTGGGAGCCCGATGATCGGCAACAGTGCTCTCCAGTCGGCGCTGGCCCACCACGGGCGGAAGGGGCGGACGCTCCTGATCGGCGGCCTGCCGGCGGAGGAGATCGCCGCCAGGTACGGCACCCCGGTCTACGTGTACAGCCGCGAGGCCATGGTCGCCCGGCGGAACAGCCTCCGGGAGGCGCTGCCCGGGGACGTTCGCATTCTCTACGCGGTGAAGGCAAACCCCCACCCGGAGCTGCTCAGCCTGATGGGGGAGCTGTACGACGGCTTCGACGTGTCTTCGCTTGGCGAGATCCGGAAGGCGCTTGACGCGGGCGTGTCGGCCGCGCGGCTGAGCTTTGCGGGTCCCGGGAAGCTCAGGGAGGAACTCGATTTCGCCGTCGGCGCGGGTGTCGGGAGCATCAGCGTCGAAAGCCGCGATGAGATCGAGGCGGTACGGGACATCTGCCGGTGCCAGGGCAGGATGGCCAACATCATGGTCCGCGTCAATCCCATCTTCAGCCTGGCGCAGTCGGGGATGGGCATGGGCGGGCCACGCCAGTTCGGGATAGACGCCGATCAGGTTCCGCCCGTGCTCGATGACATTCGGGGCGACCGCCACCTGAACTTTCAGGGCATCCACGTCTTCTCCGGATCGCAGAACCTCAGCGCGGCCGTCCTCGCCGAACACTTCGCCAATATCGTCCGCTATGCCCTCGATATCTGCGCGGAGAAGGGCATGCCGCTCGCTGCGGTCAATGCCGGCGGAGGCTTCGGCATTCCCTACTTCGCGGGCGACACCGACCTCGACCTCGGCGCGGTCGGGACGGCTATCGGAGCCACGATCGCCGAGGAGAAGGCGCGGTTGGGGAAGACGACGATCACCCTGGAACTGGGCAGGTATCTCGTCGGGGAATGCGGCGTCTATCTCTGCCGGGTGCTCTACCGCAAGGTGTCGCAAGGCACGGTGTTCCTTGTCCTCGATGGCGGCATGCACCACCACCTCGCCGCGTCGGGCAACCTGGGCCAGGGCCTCCGGCGGCGGCCGATGCCCGTCGTGACCGCGAACGACCTGGATGGCGCGGGGGAGAAAGTGACGCTCGTCGGCCCGCTCTGCACCCCATTGGATACCTTCGGGACCGTGGAGATCCCGCGCGCGGACGTCGGGGACCTGGTGGCCGTGATGAATTCCGGCGCGTACGGGCTGTCGGCCAGCCCGGTCAACTTCCTGAGCCGCAGGCCTCCTGTGGAGGCGCTCGTCTGATGATCTCCACGAGGACCGTGACCGATCCGGCAGAGATCGAGCGCTGGGTCCCGGCTTGTTCGGAGCTGGCGAGGACTACCCAAGCCTCCCTGTGTTCTCAGTACCTGGATGTCCCGCTGCTCTGGTGGAAGAGTTTCGCGAACGGAAGCGGGCAGGACACCTACACGGTTCGGGGCGCCAACTTCCTCGGGACGCGCAGTTGGCTCGAAGACATGTTCGTGATACTGGCGTTCGCGGGCGACGAGCTCCTCGGAGCGCTGCCGCTCGCCTCGCAGTCGGTGAAGGTGCGCGGCCGTGCCGTGCCGCGGCGCGTCGTCACGCTTCCGGGAGACTTCCAGTTGATCCCCTACATGGACCTGACGGTCGCCGCGGGCAGGCGGCGGGAGGTCATAGGGGCGCTCCTCGACACCGCGATCGACGGGCTGGGCGACGACGACCTGCTGATGCTGCAGTACCTCCCTGAAACGTCCCCGCACCTCGAGGAGATTGCCGCTCACTTGCGCGCGAAGGCGCCCGCCGGGGTTCGCTACACCGTTGCGACGACGGGGCGCAGGGGCGGCGTCTGGCCATGGAACCTGGAAATCATCGTTTCCTGCCTGAGGCAGCTGCGCGCCAGGGTGACAACGGCCGACCTCCGCGGGCATTTGGACGGGCTGCTCGAGGCGCTCGGCTCATGCCCCAGCACGTCGCTGATCCTCCCCCAGACAAGGAGGACCTTCGAAGAGAAGATTCGTGACGCCCTGGATTGCGTCAGCGCGGACGTCGGTCCGGGCGACGCGACGAGGGTTCTCCAATCTCACCTTGCGGATGCGCCGGATTACTACGGGCGCATCTCCTTGCCGAAGGACGAGGACACGTACCGGGCGTCGCTCGGCAAGGATACACGACGGTATTTCCAGCGCTATGGCCAGGCATTCCGCGAAGCCGGGGGCTCCTTCGAGAAGATCGCGTCCGAGCGCGTGACCGAGCGTGACGTCGACGACTACCTGGCCCTGCACGACAGCCGCTGGCGCGGCGACTCCGCCGTCTTGAAGAACGAGCGCTTGTATCGATTCCATCGCGATCTGTGCGCCCGGCTTGCAGCCAAAGGATTTCTCTCGCTCTTCTTCGCCGTGTATCGCGGCGCGAGGATTGCCGTTCACTCCTGCATCGACATCTGCGGGCGGCGCGAGGGCTACATGATCGGCAGGGACCCGGGCTTCGAGGAAACGAGGGCCGGCCGCCTGCTGTATTTTGAGACGATTCGGGACGCCATCGCCAGCGGGTATCGCACCTACGAGATGGGGCGGGTCTGGTTTGCCTACAAGGCGAGTTTCACCAGGGAGAGCGCCTTGACCAGGAACGTCTTCGTTTCGAAAGCGGGAACCGCACCCGATCTCAACGGGATATTTGGCGGCTACGAATGCATGCTGGCGGTGAGCGAGGCGTGACGCATTCCATGTGCCGAAGGGTATGCGCACGAGGAAGGTCATGACCGGAAGCGGCGTGAGCGTGATCATGCCCACGTTCAACAGGGCGCAGTTCATCCCACGGGCCATCGCATCGTGCCTCGGTCAGCTCGAGGAAGGCGACGAGCTGATCATTGTCGATGATGGGTCCACGGATGAAACGGAGAGAGTGGTTGCGGAGTTCCGGAACCGATGTCGTTACATCAAGAGCGAGAACCGCGGGGCCGGGAGAGCGAGGAACATCGGGCTCGACGCGGCAAGCGGCAGCCTCGTGGGTTTCATTGACTCCGACGACGAGTGGACACCCGGCAAGTTGAAGATTCAACGCGAGTTCATGCGCCGAATGCCAGAGGTTGCGTACTGCTTCAGCGACTTTCGTGTTGTGGAGGAAGCGACGGGGCGCGAGCACGGAGCCGGCGTGGTGGCATGGTCGCTCGACCGCCGGCCTTGGGAGCAGATTCTCGGCGCGGGAAGGCCGGTCTCGTCGGTGATGGACCTCCCGCGGGGGGTGCCCGACTTCAGCTTCCATGTCGGCAGCATGTATCTGAACGAGTTGTCCGCCAACTACATCAACGTAAACACCCTGCTCGTGCGAAGGGGCGCGAGGACCAGGGACGTTCGTTTCGCCGAGGATACGCCGACCTACGAGGACTGGGAGTACTTCGGGGCGCTCTCGGGGCGGGGCGCGGGGGCCTATCTCGACGTCGAGACTGCGTGCCAGCACAATCACGGCGGGCAACGGCTCACCGACGCCCACATCACGGAATGCGCGCGTGCCCGCGTCCGGATCATGCAGAGAGTCTGGGGCAGCGACCGCAGTTTCCTGGCGGACAATGGGCGAATCTACCAGAAGGTCCTGGACGAGCAGAACCTCCTCGCGGCGAAGGGCCTCCTGGCGCGAGGCGAAGTCGCCGCGGCGAAAGCGCACCTTCGCTCGATGGAGCGGCCGCCCGTTGTGTATCGACTGATTTCCCGGTTGCCGGACGCGACGGTGCGTGGGCTGACGCGCACCTACAAGTGCTCCAAGGGGTGGCTGTCCACGTGAGCGACGATCTGCGGCGGGCGAAGGTGGCGGCTCTCGCCGTTGTAGCGGCGTATCTGGCGACCGTTGCACCGGTTCTCGTCGGCCTGGTGCATACGTGGCTGAGCCAGGACGAGTATGCGCACGGTTTCCTGATCCCCTTGATCAGCGGCTACCTCGTCTACTCTCAGCGGGAGCGGCTGCGGTCGATCGGCATCAGGCCAATGCCGGTGGTCGGACTTGCCGCCCTTGTTGTCGGCTGCCTGGTCTTCCTGCTCGGACAACGGGGCGGCATCGTGACGGTGGAGCGCATCTCTGTCATCCTGATGCTCATGGCGTCGATCCTGCTGCTTCTCGGGTATGAGTTCTTCCGCGCGCTTCTTCTGCCGCTTCTGTACCTGTTCTTCATGATCCCGATTCTCGATCTCTCCGCCAATGCGATCCACTGGCCGTTCCAACTGGTCACCGCGACGATCGCCGCAAAGGCTCTCGCATTGTTCGGGGTCCCCGTCTTGCAGTCGCAGCAGTACCTGCACTTGCCAAGCATCACGCTGGAAGTGGCGAATCTCTGCAGCGGCGCTCGGTTCTTCATCTCGATCGTCGCCATCGGCATTCCCCTGGCATACTTCACACAGCGGACCTTCCTGCGCCGGGCGGCCCTTCTGGGGTTTGCGATCTTGATCAGCATCGTCACCAACGGCGTCCGGGTCACCCTGATCGGGGTCTGGGCGTACTACTTCAATACGACCGCCGATATTCACGGGCCGGCCCACGTTCTGCAAGGGCTCTTTGTCTCCGTCGTTGGGTACGTGGTCCTCTTCGCGGTGGCGATTGCGTATTCCGAGAGCCGCCCGCGAGAAGCCGGTTCGGCGAAGGCCGGGTTCAGCGCAAAGCCGACGAACGGCCGCATCAACGAGGTGGTCAGGGCAAGTGCCGCTGCCCTGGTTGCTCTTGGCTTCGTCTTCGTCTACGCCTACGTGGTTCCCCTGCGCGACGTTGCTGAGCCGAATGCCGGCAACCGACTGTCCCCGTCCTTCGGCACCTGGGATATCCGCAGCGCAGAAAGCAGTCAGATGTTGCCGGGGGCCGACCATGAACTAAACGTCACGTATCGCAGCGAAGACGGGAGGAGCGTCGGTGTCTATCGGGGGTATTTCGCCTCCCAGAGGCAGGGGAAGGAATGCATCGAATCCGGGTCCAAGTGGGGCGCGCAGCGCGGCGAACTGTTGCGGCTTCGCCTGCCGGAAGGAGGAACCGCCGAGGTCAATGCGGCAACGTACATCGACGGGTCCCAGGAGTATCTCGCGCTGTACTGGTACGAGCTGGACGGCCGGACATTTGCCCGGAGAGGCGAGGTCAAGCTTCGGACGGCGCTCAACGGGGTGCTGCGCAACAGAAACAACGGCGCGGTCGTGGTCGTCTATCGTCACATCGACAATGCAGGGGAGCGCGCGCCGGCGACTGCGGAGCTCTCCGACTTTGTGAGCCGGTCGGGCCTCCTCCGCGCGCGGGCGGGTGAGACGTCATGATCGTCGAGGCCTTGGCGCGTCACATGGATGCCCGCAAGGAACTCCGCCTTGCCCGCCTAATTGCTCTTGGCCTTAAAGTCCTCACGCACGTCTGTGTCGAAGGCCCTCCTGTGTGTCATCCTGTCGCAGGATGCTTCAATGTTCTGCCAAGTGTGCCCGCGAAAGAGTCGAGATGCATCGTGACGGACGTCTAAGCCGATGAAGAGAATCTTGTATATCGAGGGCAACCGGGACGGGACTGTTGGCGGCTCGTACTACAGTCTCCTCTATCTCATCCAGGGTCTCGATAGATCAAAGTATGAGCCTCACGTGCTCTTCTTCGAGTCGAATCGTTTGATTCCTGAGTTCGCGAAGGTTGCTGTCAGCGTCAGGGTCGAGGACCTACGGGCGTCGAACAGCGATTGCTGCGGCTCGCTTGTCGACGTTTTGAGGTGGCCTTATGAGTTGCTCGTTGACGTGATCGCCCGGCAGCCGCGGATAGGCCGAATCATAAGAGAGGTTCGGCCCGATCTAGTTCACCTCAACAACGGCTACTCCGGCATGCACGATTGGATGCTCGCCTGTCGTCTCAATGGCCTGAGGATCATCGCGCACGACCGCGGGACGAGTTGCCCGTGCAGCCTGCGGACGAGGATGCTTGTGAGGTTGCTGGACGCGGTCATCTGCGTCAGCGAGAGCTTCCGAGACAACGCGGTGCGCCAGGGATTGAGGGTGCCATTCTATCGCGTCTACAATGGACTGGATGTGCATGTGTCGTCGTTAAAGCACGCCGATACCAGTTCCGCAGAGGTGCGGCGGAGCCTCGGTGTCTCTGAAGGACGGGTGGTCCTCGGGATGGTGGGGAACATACTCAGGTGGAAGGGCCAAGCAGTAGTGCTGCGGGCGCTTCGCACCATCGTGAGAAATCATCCTGATGTGGTCTGTGTGTTCGTTGGGGACGTACCGCGGGGCGAAGAGGAATACAAACGCGAACTCGAGGAATATGTTCTAGCCCATGGTCTTCAAGATCACGTTGTCTTTGCCGGCTACAGGAAGGACGTGGCCGATGTCCTCCAGACTGTAAGCGTGTTGGTTCACGCGTCTATCTCGCCAGAGCCTTTTGGGCGCGTGATTCTCGAGGGTATGGCGGCAGGCAAACCTGTTGTCGGGACGGATGCGGGCGGTGCCGCGGAAATCATAGTGAATGGGCAGACGGGTCTATTAGTGCCGATGGACGACGCGCCGGCGCTGGCCGAGGCATTGGACAGCTTGCTGCGCGACCCTGCTAGGGCTATTGAGATGGGGAGAAGGGGCAGGAGGCGAGTGATCGAGGATTTCAGTGCCGCGCGAATGGTCGGGGAAACGGAGCGGGTGTACGACAAGGTGTTTGCGTCCCGGCGCAACGTCCTTCTCTAGCGAAGGACCAGCGTCATGTGTCCGAGTCGGGTACGAGGCGCGAATCGGCGACGCGTACGCATCTGCATGATGAGTCCAATCCCGATGCGCGTCGTTCTTGGGTCGGCGCGTTCTTGGTGTCGACTAAGGGAGCGGCACGGTGTGAAGCGCGCGGGCACGGCGTTAGGAGGCTGGTGAATGTTTAGGCGAATTGCGAGATGCGTTAGGACTTATCGGAAGAGGCGGCATATCGAACTTCTGCAGCGCCGAGGAATGAAGCTGGGCACAAATGTTCAGATTGAAGGCGACTGCTTCTTCGATCCTTCTCACTGCTTTCTCATCGAGATCGAAGATCATTGTGCGTTGGCGCCAAACGTCAAGCTCATAGCGCACGATGGCAGTATGTATCGGTTTCTTGGCGCGACAAGAATTGGACGGATCCGGCTGCGTCGAAATTGTCTAATTGGTGACTCCACGATCATATTGCCCGGCGTGACCATCGGCGAGAATTCTATAGTGGGGTCCGGTTCCGTTGTGGTGAAAGATGTGCCGCCCAATGTAGTGGCAGCGGGAAATCCTGCCAAGGTAATTTGCGGTCTTGAGGAATTCCTCGCCAAGCACCGGCGAAATCTGGAAAGCTCTAGAAGGTTCGGCGAAGAAGAATACGGCATTCGGTTCATTACAGACGAGAAGCGAAACGAGATGCTTAGATATCTGGCGGATAACCCCATCGCCTACATGGAGGGATTCACACCAGACATCTCCATGCTCAACAAGCGGACATGAAGTCCTTTGAGTCTGAGGCAAGGTGACTTGAGTCTTCGCATCATTCAGGTAAGCCACGACCTAAACATAGGGGGTCTGCAACGGGTAGTTGTCAATCTCGCCAAGGCCTTTCGAGAGCGCGGCTGCAACGTGTCAGTGCTTGTCCTACGTGAGCGTGGACCTCTTGCTGAGGAACTGAACCGGAGCGGCGTGGATGTCCTCACGTTGCCTGGGGGCCGTAGGGTCGACTACCTGTCCTTAATGAAGATTTCTCGAATCATCAAGGAACAGAAACCGCACGTCGTACATACGCACAATACACAACCGTTCATAGAGGGAGGCTTAGCGGCCCTGATATGTAGAGTCCCAGTGATAGTTCACACGGACCACGCCCGATGTTATCCGGACAAACGTCGTTACATGCTAATGGAGCGTCTGTTATCAAGACATGTGAACCGAATCGTTGCGGTGTCTGACCACACGAGGGACGATCTCATCCGCTACTGCGGAATATCGGGGAAGAACATTCGAGTTATTCACAATGGCATTGACGGGACATGGAGCAGCGGACCAGTGGGGCGACTACAGAAGCTGAACGAGCTTGGGCTTCGTCCCACGGATGGGCCCCTCATCGGTCTTGGGGTGAGGCTTTGCTCCCAGAAGGGCGTAGGCTACCTGATCAAGGCGATGCAGTTAGTTGTCAAAGAGTTCCCAAAGGCGACACTCCTGATTGCCGGCGATGGGGAACTCCGAAGTCAGTTGGACTGTGAGGCGAAACAATTGGACCTGGATGAGAATGTTCACTTTGTGGGTCCCCGACTGGACATGCCGGAGATTCTGCGAATTCTGGACATCTATGTGCTGCCTTCACTCTGGGAGGGTCTCCCTCTGGTCCTTCTTGAGGCGATGGCGGCAGCGTTGCCGGTCGTTGCCACCGATGTGGGAGGGAATCGTGAGGTGGTTCGCGATGGACGCAACGGTTTCCTTGTCCAGCCCTGTGATTCGCCCGCCCTGGCCAAGGCTCTCCTGAACTTAATAGCGGATGCAGACATGAGGGCATCATTTGGCGAGCAGTCTCGTGAGATCTTTGAATCGGAATTTGCGCTACCACGTATGGTCGAAAATTACGAGAAGCTCTACCTGGAATGCCTCGGGCGTCGCTAGGCAGAAGGTATTCTCGTGTCGATGACTCATCGGGCCTTGAAGGAAGGAGCCTGGTATGGCGGTCTCCGCGTAGTCTCTCAAGCGTGCTCGTGGGCGGTGACGATCGCCATAGCACGTATTCTTCGCCCAACAGACTATGGGCTGGTCGCAATGGCGACCGTCCTTACGGGGTACATCGAAATCTTTAACGAGATGGGACTTGGTGCGGCGATTGTTCAGCGAAAGCAGGTGACTGAGGAGGAACTCTCAAGTGTGTTCTGGTTCACCCTGCTCACCGGGTTCCTTTTCGCCTTGGCGGCGTGGCTTCTCGCCTACCCAACCGCCAAGTTATTCGCCGAGCCAAGGCTGGTTGCAATTACACGAACATGCGCGCTGTTGTTTGTCATAAGTTCGATGACGTCTGTTCCTTATAGCCTTCTTCAACGTGAAGTGCGGTTTCGAGAGATTGGACTAATTGGGTTGATAGCGTCCCTAGTCCAGACCTCGGCGATGCTTGCGATGGCGATCATGGGCTTTGGGGTATGGACGCTCGTCGGCGGTCAGGTCATCCAGCGGACGATGACTTCGGTCCTGAGCTTCTGGAGATCATCCTGGTGGCCTAAGCTTCATTTTCGGCTTATCGAGACGCGACAGATGCTATACTTTGGACTGAATATTGCAGCGTCGCGGTCGGTCTTCTATCTCTTTCAGCGATCAGACCAGTTCATCATAGGTAAAGTCTTCAACGCAATGCTGCTCGGTCTCTATTCACTTGCGTTTCAGTTGGCAAGCATTCCCACGGACAAGGTGGTATCCATCGTGCAGCAAGTGTCCTTTCCGGTATTCTCGAGGATGCAAGGCAATCCGGATGAGTCGAGGCGACTCTACTTGAAGCTGAATTACTACATCGCGCTGGGAGTCACACCCGTCTACGCCGCGGGGCTACTATTTGCGGATCCGCTCATTCCAATCTTGCTGGGCGAGAAGTGGCGGTCCATCATCCCGCTTTTTCGGATGCTGTGCGTTATGAACTTCTTTTTGAATATCAGCGATCTTAACAACACTGTTCATACGGCGCAGGGGAGGCCACGGTGGCGGCTCTACTATATGCTAGTATCGGTAACGGTAATGCCGGCGCTCATCCTGGTGGCGGCACTCTATGGGTTCGAATTTGTAGGGATTCCATGGATCACGGTCTTTCCGTTGATCTGTGTTGGCTGGATACTGATTAGCTTGAGAAAACTGGAGATCAGGTATGGAGAGTATCTGCGAATCTTTGCGGTTCCATCGGGCGCGACGATGGCCATGGCCACAGGCGTCTTTGTTCTTAGGAAGCTGCCGGGATGGCCTGGTTCGCGTCCTTACGGCGGCGCCGCTGTGTTGGCGATTGAGATACTTTTCGCCGGTGCTATCTTTTTGGTTACCGTTGCCGTTACCGATAGGCGGGCATTCGACGGGATGATGGCCCTCGTCCGTCCTAAGCTGGAACGAACGCCACCGGAAGAGGCCGACGCGGGCTAGTGTAGTGTTCCACAACACTGGCAGGAAGCAAGGATATAGGAAGAGCGGAGCGCTTCTTGGCACAGACCGTTCGCGATGACTTGATAGATTTCTTGCGAGGTCTGGCCATCTGTGACATGGTGCTTGTACATTATGCGAGGTATGGCCCACGGTTACTCAACAAGGTGGTTGTCTATCACGATAGCGCTCTGGAAGGTTTTCTCCTTTGCTCGGGGTATAGCGTTGGTGTCTATGTCAGGACGGTCTATCTCAAATCGTCAGGGACCGCAACGAGGACTCTTCTCACGCAGGCTCTACGGCTGGTAAGCGTTCAATACCTTCTTATCGTGACTGCAAGTCTACCCAACTGGCTCGTTCGCGAGTCGTCCACTCAGGGATCCGAGATTGTGCGCTTTCTTGCCCGCTCCGTCCTTTTCCAGAATCAGATCGGGCTCATGCACATACTACCGCTCTTTGTGCCGCTCTTCCTTGCGAGCCCAATTCTGCTGGCGCTCGAAAAGAGATGGCATTTCGGGCCAATTCTCGTAATCTCCGCCCTGCTATTTGTATGGGGTTCTGAACGGCCGATCGTGTACGGCGACCCGGCGATCTTTCCCGTGCTGCTATGGCAAACTTACTTTGTCATCGGCTTCGGCGTTGGTGTTTGGGCCACGAGAGTAGCGAAGACGATACCGTGGAGTTCGCACAAGACGCCGTTCCATGCGTTCGGAGTCCTGATGTTGGCCCTAGCTATAAGGCATCTTCGGGTCGCGCCACACCTCGTTGAATGGAAGTCACTTAGCGCTAGTTTAGGAGAGTTCAGCAGATTTCCGCTGAATGTGACAGGGTTGCTCTATGGATGCGCCGTCTGGTTCTTCGTGGCGGCGATCGCATCCTGGGCATGGAGTGTGATCTCGGAGTATTCAGCTACCAAGGCCGTTGCCCTTGCTGGCAGATATAGTCTTTTGGTGTTCTTTATTCACGTTCTGTTTCTGAAGTACCTGGAATTGTTTCGGTTACGTTTGGACGATGGGAATTCCTACCTTGCCTATTCATGGTTCGCCGCTAATTGTCTGGCGACCTTGCTGCTCCTCTACTGGTATGAGTCGCGGGGGCGGAGCGTCGCGGGAGGGATCTTTGCCTGGCTATTCGGCAAGCCAAAAATGCCAAGAATGGCACCGTGATCCATTGTCATCGGCAGGTTCGTCATATCGCTCACGTGTGCCTGGTGGCGAGGCCGAACCCGAGTCGGCGGAAGCGACTCGCCTCGCGCCAATAGGAGCGATGCCTTGGAGCGACTTGACGACTGCGATAGCCCGACCCCGGTGTGGTCTTGTCGGCCCGTCGCGGGGCCAATCTTGAGATAGATCCATGGAAAAGGCCGTGCTTCTGTTGTGGCTGTTGCACCTATTCGATTTTCAGTGGCTAGTATGCCACTGGATTCCGGGACTTTCCATACTGAAGTCAATCCCTACGATCTTCACCTTTCTGTTGCTAGCTTACATGTTCCTCAGTAGGGGCGTCAGCGTCGGAAGCAAGACCGTCCTCGCTTTCTTGGCTGTCATCTTAATGAGTTCATTCTTTGCGGAGAACACGGGACGTGCACGCGTGCTAATTCGACAGATGGCAGTAGTGTACTCCCTTCTGATACTCGTGCTCACATACATTCAAAGCGAAACGAACATCAGGACATTCTTCCGTATCTATCATGCATACATCGCATATATGGCCTGCTGGGGTCTCTTCGCGGGGGGCAAAGTTCCCTGGCACTACCTGCTCAATGAGGAGGACTCGTTCGGCCCACTGATGTGCATCGGCGCATCCATATGCTTCAGTTCTGCCAGGGCGGCCCGGCCAGGCAATGAAAGAAGATTCCTTCAGTCATCTGCCCTTTTGTCGGTCGCCGGGGTTGTTGCATCGTTTGCCCGCGGGGCTTTTGTGTCGTTGGTACTGACGATGACGCTGTGGGTGCGAGGAGCGAGAAAGAAGTGGGCCGCATTGTCGTCCTTGGCGATCGCGGTCGCGACCATTCTACTTGCGGCAAGGCTCATATTCCCCAACAATGAATACTGGGAGGAGATGAAGACGATCAGTCATGGGACGTCTCAGGGGACTGGCCATGACAGAAAGGTGCTCTGGGGCGTTGCGTGGTTGGAGTTCATCGATCACCCGCTCTTGGGAGTGGGACCCTATAACTTCGGAGTCAGGGCGCCCGAGTACATTGTTCGTCTGGAGGATGCCGGTCATTACACCGATCCGGGTCGCATTTGGGGGCGAGCCTTGCACAATGGATACTTTCAAGTTCTTTCGGAGTTGGGTGTCTTCGGGGTGATCGCATTCTTGGGAATCCTTGTGGACTTCCTTCGATCAAACACTAAAGGGAGGGTTTGTGTCGCAACAACCGCCACGGACGGCGAAGAAGGCCACAGAATCGCCGGCTTCGAGGCGGTGTCGCTGCTTCGCGGCGCGCTTTTCGGCATGATCGCGCTTCTCTTGAACTTAGTCTTCTTTGACATTCTATATTATGGGTGGTTGTTTGACATCTATTTGCTGAACGCCGTGGTCACCAGACATTTGGGTGTTGACTCTTCGGCGGCAGATTCGGTTCCAGGATGAGCCTCGTTCAATCGCCACCACGCATGCCTGACTGGTTCATCGTCCCTCACCGATGGACAAAGTGCTGGACTACGGTGTGCACCGGTTTCTGGGTACATCCGACTATGGCACCGGTGTGTTGATGTGAACGACTCAAACACGGCTTCGCGGCTGCCAGCCTTTCGTGCTAACAGTCTTGATCTATTGCGGTTGCTGGCGGCGGGTCAGGTCGCGTTCATGCACTCCACTGAATTGTTGGATCCACGGTTTGCTGATAGCCACC
The DNA here is from genome assembly GCA_036524115.1 of bacterium. Classification (NCBI taxonomy): domain Bacteria; species bacterium. The sequence goes on from DATDCY010000012.1 coordinate 74,337, forward strand.
TGTGTAGACTGGTGAACTTATGGCCTGGCGTACCCGTCTTCTTCTTCATAAGCGGATTGTTAATCAGCAAGTCTTACGAGAGCGCGCAGAATGTTCGCCAATACGCGGTTAACCGTATTCTCAGAATATATCCCGCGCTGTTGATCTGTGTGTTGATCAACCTAGTGATGGTAGGCTTTACAGGGTACTTTTCGCGACAGAGCGTTTCTTGGACTGCGCTGATGGTATTGGCGGCCGCGAAGACAACCGTCGTGCAATTCTACAATCCAGACTATATGCGAGGATTCGGCGACGGAGTACTTAACGGCAGCCTGTGGACGATAACCGTCGAACTGCAGTTCTACGCATTTGTGCCGATCTTCTATGAATGTGTCAAGAGAACGCGACTCCGCTTTGGCATTGCCAGTGCGATTGTGATATCAGCATCAGTGGTGGCGAATATTCTGCTGTATTGGCTGCGCTCGGGCTACTCGGACACCCTTCTATGGAAACTGGCGAGGGTCAGTTGTGCTCCTTGGGTGTACATGTTTGTCGTGGGGATGATGGGACAGAGGTACTTCTCCCGCATCATGCCAGTTCTGATGCGAATAAACATCTGGGCGCTAATCACGACTTACTTTGCTGTGGCATACCTTGCACGCGCTGGCGGTGTGTCCTTGGACAACAGTGTTCCACCATACATGTTCGCAGTGTTGTGTGTGACGGTTCTACGTGCAGCCTATTCCTTTGAAGGATTCACCCGCATGCTCTTGAGGGGGTATGACCTTTCCTACGGACTGTACCTATGGCATATGCCCCTGGTCAACCAGTTCTTGTACCAGCAGGTCTTGGGGGGGGCGTCTGTTATCCTGTCATTATCGATATCGGTTCTGATTGCGATGCTTTCGTGGAGATTGCTCGAGAAGCCCATCCTTGGGCTAAAACGATATTCGATTCGGGCAAGTCATGCGTGATCAGGATGGGGGTGTTTGCCGGACGGCGGGAGACGCTTCGGTGACCTTGGCCAAGACAAGAGCATCTCGGTGGATCTGGATTACCTGGGAAAGGCAGCGCCGGTCGGTTGAGATGGCAAGAGCCTTGGGCTGCAAGTTGTACGTCTTCGACTACAGCGGCAGCTTTCGGTATGTGAGATGCATCTTTTCCACCTTGTTTGCATGCTTGAGGGACAGGCCGAAGATTCTGTTCGTGCAGAATCCGTCGATGGTATTGGCGGTATTTGCCGCATGCATGAGACCGCTGGGCCGATTTGCGCTTGTGGTTGATCGGCACAGTTCCTTCCGGGTCGGCAAGCAATATGTCTGTGCCCGAGATCGAAACAGGGTTCTGCGAAGACTGGTCGAGGCATGCAATTCCTACTCGATCCGAAGGGCTGATATTACGATCGTTACAAATGCATTTCTTGCGGATGTTGTGAAGCGCTATGGTGGAGTTCCTTTCATACTGCCTGACAAATTGCCGGACATAGAGTGTGCGAATCCGTTTCAAGTTGCGGTTAGAGAAGGGGCCAGAGTCCTTCTAGTGTCGTCGTTTGGACGCGATGAACCCGTAGAGGAAGCCGTCGAGGCGATGAGGATGTTGCTGAACGAAGATGTCGTCATGCATGTTTCTGGCAATTGTCGGAAGCTGAGGGATTCGGTGCTGCGCGGAGCTCCTTCGAATGTAGTCTTCACCGGCTTCATGGCAGAGGACGAATATCTCGCGACATTGTGCGCATCTGATGCCGTGATAGCGCTCACTACGTCGGACCACACGATGCTCTGTGGATGCTATGAAGCAGTGGCTGCCGGAAAGCCCCTCATTACGTCCGACAAGAAGGTGCTAGTAGACTATTTTTCAGGCGCGAGATTTGTATCTAATGAGGCGGACTCGATCCGAGAGGCGATCGTCGATGTCTTGTTCTTGAACAGGGAGAAGTATCTGGCGGAAACGAGGAAGATGCAGATAGCCCTCGCGAAGTCGTGGGGGGAACGATTCATAGGGCTGTGTCAAGTGCTGGAAGGATTACGCAGGAGCGACGAAGAGTTAGGGGATTGTGGCAACTGATAGAGGGGGTGGGCGGCCTGCTCTACGAGCTATATTCACGATTTCCTGTCTGCATGCAAAACTTGGCAGTTTCGATGTACGGATATCGGGAATGTGTCGTTCGACATGGGAAATTCTTCGAATCTGCCCGGGGCCAGATCGCCGGCAGGATGTACGTTTCCGGTCGGGCTCTGCAAGAATACCAATCCCAAGCGCTTAGGAACCTTGTGATGAGGTGCAACGAAAAAGTCCCATATTACAGAAAGATCTTTCGGAAGATCGGACTCGAGCCTAGGCAGATTCGTGGCGTCGAGGATCTGCTGAGGCTCCCTATCCTTGAGAAATCTGAATTACGGGACAATCAGAGCACCTTGGTCGCTGATGATATTCGGAAGGCGGACTTAATCGTATTGGGGACGAGCGGAACGACAGGTACGCCGCTGAGGATTTGGTGCAATACGCGAACACGAAGGCTAAACTATGCCTATTATGATAGATTTCTAAGGCAAGCGGGCATAGATTATTCGGCGCCCAGGGCGACCTTTGGAGGAAGGCTGATTGTTCCGAGCGGGCAGCGGAAGCCCCCGTTCTGGCGGTATAGCGTCTTCCAAAAGAACCTTCTCTTTTCTTCATATCACTTGAGCGATGATAATATTGGATATTATATCGACAAACTCATCCGCTATCGGCCAAGCTACATTGATGCTTATCCGTCAAGCTTGCACCAGATTGCCGCATACGCGAGCAGACATGGGCTGGACCTGCGAGGGTGCACGGGAGGCATTACAACTTCCGCGGAGACACTGCTTGACGATCAGCGACGGATGATTGAAGACGTGTTTGGCGTGCAAGTGTATGATCAATACGGATCAGCGGAGATGTGCGCATTTATCGGCCAATGTAGAATGGGGAACTATCACATACATGGAGACTACGGGATAGTAGAGATTTTGCGGTCAGACGGCTCGCCGGCCAAACCTGGCGAGGAAGGCGAACTGGTATGCACCGGACTCATCAACGAAGTAATGCCTCTGCTTCGGTATCGAATTGGAGATATCGGAGTGTTATCGGACAGAACATGCTGCTGCGGCTCTCAGTTTCCGCTCTTGGATAGAATTCTGGGCCGCATGGACGACCTAATCACAACCCCCGAGGGCCATCGGGTCGGGAGGCTGAGCCCAGTCGCAAAGGGTCTCCCGGTGAGGGAAGTCCAGTATGTCCAGAGCAATGTCCATGGCGTAGTCGTGCTCGTGGTCCCAGATGCTGGATATTGCGAGGCTGCGGAGGCTACGCTTGTAGCCGAGCTGCAGAAGAGGTTGGGAAGATCTATGAAGATTGACGTTCAGCAGGTGGATGTTATACCGCGCTCAAAGAGCGGGAAGTTTAGGTCAACCGTTTCATCCGTTTGGAATGCTGGCCCCGAGGAGCGACGAGGTCAGCTCTCCCGACCAGGCGGTCATATCTGCCATTGAGAAGGAGATGGATGAGAAATGAGGATTGGGCCACGTTATGCGATTCAACCAGCCGGTTATTAATCGGAGCCATCCTCCGTTGTCGAGTCTCAAAGGCAGGGCACCGTGTTCATCGATCTTCGTGATGCGCATCACGGTGACTTCGCGACATTGGAGATAATGTCCGGACATGGATTGGCTGCTTTGCCGCGCGCAGAGGACGCGGACGGACGAATGGATCGGGTAAGCGAGGTGGTGGCATGCCGAGATTGACGCTGAGTGCCTTGATGGCTGGCTTGGTGCTTCTGACGGTGAGCCCCGGACTATCCAGAGCTGCAAATATGTACGTTGACCCGACAATCGCTCAGAACATTACCACTGGCACGTATTCTGTCATCAATAGGAATTCGACCGGATCGAACGGGAACGCTTATAGGACGATCAAGGAAGCTATTGCCGCGATGAACGGAGGAGACGACATATATATAAGGGGCGGGACATACAGGGAAGGCTATATTGAAATTCCTACTTCAAAGAACGGCACCGCGGGAGACTGGTCGTCCATTCAGTCATACCCCGGTGAATGGGCCATCCTTGACGGTGAAAGAGCTGCGCAGTATGGAGTCGTACTTGGAAACTACGGATACGGCGATTCGGCGCAACTGAAGTATTGGCGACTAGAAAGGCTGGAGTTGACCGGCGGGGGCACAAGATCTGGGAACGCCACGAGCACCTGTGCGGGGTTCTGGGGTAATGGAGGTCCTTTCCATATTCGGCAGTGCTATATTCACGATAATCTTTCGTACACGTATATCAACAACCCGTCCGGTTTAACAGGCGCCGAATGGAAGGACTCGGTCGTTGAGTATTGTTTCTTTAGGAACAATGGCTCTGATGGGCTACTGTCCGGTAATTGCGCGCATATCGCCATATATAGCGACTATTTGCACGACACGAATGCACAATATGGGTACGATGGCGTAAGAGGGACAAGGAATAACGCATTTCGGTACAACTACTTTGAAGACGGATATGTGGGCATAAAGCACAAGAGCGGGCAACTGCTCAGCGGCAGGAATGCGGGAGCCGGACATGGTTGGAATGATAATTATGTAGGTCAAGGTGACAAGATTCATCACAACATCTTTCGAAATCTAGGCAAGACTGCGATGTACATTTCGCAAGATTTTGCACAGATATATAACAATATAGTTGACACGAGAGGGCTCCCCATCACCGTCCAATATGAACCGAGCCGATATGTGCTCTACAAGGTAGGCACCTATAATAATACGATTCTTAATCCGGCTGGTGCAGCAATCACCCGCTATGGCAAGCAGTACTGGGCATTTGAAGAAGCTCAATACTATGGGTTCGACTTCAACAATTTGATCGTCGGCGGGAATTCTAGCGCACCTTACGGGCAAGAAAGAATCATTAATGTCGTGCCGGATAGCAGTGGCGTGGTGCAATTTGGCTTCTCCAACTATTCCGACAGCCATAACTACTTCTATCGGCCGATTTCGGCATATCTCTTCCGTTACTTTCGGACCGATTTTGATGCCGTCGGTGCTGGGGCGCAGACGCTTACACGTGCGCCGCGAGTAGTCTATACGAACACGGGCGGAGGCGGGCTCAATATTGCATACGAGAACGGATACTTTACCGACGGGGATCATGTATTGGGGACAGGGGTCACACTTAAGACCGGAGGGATTGGGGGCGTGCATCCGTATCTGCCGGATGTCAGGCTGCCCGGCTACGTTGGCGCGATTGATCCATCGGACAGTCGATGGGTGAGACAGGTGCTTGATCTCAGCCAAGTCCAAAACTTGATGAATCCTGGTTACCTAGGAATCGGGGCGCCTTCGAACTTAAGGATTCAAGTCGGGAATCCTATTCCATGATTGGGGTTATCCCTAAGTAGCTTGTCGTTCGAACCTACCTCAAAGTCTGATTTCACGCCTAGGTCAGTTTTCAGCTCATTAGGTGTGAGCTTCCACACCTTCCACGAGCGTTTGCCGACAGTAAAGGAAGGATGGCAAAGTGAGACTGCTGAAGAAAGTTGCATCGTGTCTTCCCCCAGCTTTACAGGCCGAGCTCAAGCGCATTCATTATGGGCGCCAAATCCGCAGGGCGAGCTTTCGCACATCCGAACCCGAATTTGAGATTCTCCCAAGACTTGTGAGGCCGGGAGATTGGGTCATCGATATTGGCGCTAACGTAGGGCACTATACCATGAGATTGTCCGAGTTGGTGGGCAGCCACGGTAGAGTTATTGCTTTGGAGCCGGTGCCGGCAACCTTCGCTCTACTTGCCGCGAACGTCCAACTCTTCCCATTCGCAAATGTTACGCTCATGAACGTTGCCGCATCGAACAGTCTCGGTGTGATTGGGATGAGCATTCCACGCCACTCGAGCGGATTGACGAACTACTACCAAGCGTACCTGTCATCCGAGGGGAAGACCGCTGTTTCTGTGCTCATGATGCCGCTTGATTCCCTTCGTATTGCGAAGCGGGTCGGGCTTGTCAAGATTGACGCCGAAGGTCATGAGCTGTTCGTCCTCCGAGGGATGGATGATCTGCTGCGTGAGCATCACCCTACACTCATAGTCGAGACCGATTCCCGGGAGGTGGTCGACACTCTGGTGTCACTTGGCTATCGAGCGGAGAGGCTCGCGGATTCGCCTAATCTTCTATTTGTGGCCAACTGACGCCGCCTGGCGCTCGACTGTGTCTGAATGGCGGGAGTGCCCCGCTGTCCGAAGAGTTGGTCTTGATTTCGTTGACAACCAGTAGGACCTTCATGGGGGGGACGAATTCCAGGCTGCGCTCTGGCGTCTCAGATTCAGCCAACCTAGACATCTTGCGAAGCTTTGCGGTGATGTCGGTGCTCTCGGATCACGTCTTGGAAGCAGCGGGCATAAAGACAGGCATGTGTTTCCATCCGCTCGACTGGTACCTGGGTCGCATGGGCGTCCTTATGTTCTTCGTACATACCAGCCTGGTTCTCATGCATTCACTCGAGCGCCTTTCGGTAAGCAAACGGCGACTACTCGCGAGATTCTACGTAAGGAGAGTATTCCGGATCTATCCCCTCAGTATGGTGACCGTCCTTGGGGTTGTCGCGTTATCCCTGCCGCCGATGCCATGGGCCACGTTCCAGTGGCATGGATATGGCAATCTTGCATCGAATCTCATGCTAACTATGAACTTCACTCGAAGCACCCCGGTGCTCAATCCCCTTTGGAGCCTTCCGCTTGAGGTGCAGATGTACGTGGTTCTGCCTCTTGTGTTTCTCTGTCTTCGTGGCACTCGACCCGTACTCGCCGCATGTACTCTGTGGCTACTCGCCGTTGGTGTCGCAACGGTTCAGAGCGGGATCAGCGATCGCCTGAGCGTTGCGCAATTTGCCCCTTGCTTCATGGCTGGCGTAATTGCGTATACCGTGGGGCGAACGAATAATCTTCGACTAGTTGGCAGGCTTTGGCCTCTTGCCATCGTTGCACTGATCGGATTCTATCTGTTCTTCGAGGAGGTGGACTCCCAGATACATTCTCCGATGCTGGGATGGTTCTTCTGCTTGGCGCTCGGAAGTGCCATCCCTTTCTTCAAGGATCTACCTGGCGGACTCTTCGCTAAGGTTGGGCGCATCGTCGCAAGATATTCATATGGTATCTACCTTCTTCATATAGTCGCTTTGTGGGGGGGGCTGTTCGCCCTTCAGCATTCACCGTTGCTGCTCCAGGTTATCGTGAGTACTGTCCTGCTCGTAGCGTTGCCGGTGGCTAGCTATCATCTCGTGGAAGCGCCTCTCATTCGAGTTGGACGGAAGCTTTCGGATTGACGGCATGAAGCAGTCACTTGGGTAGACGCCGTGGGATGACGGGACGACATTTGTCCCCAACGGCACCTCCACTCGGGATGGCGGATCTCTGGGGCGGGGTCTGCGGCCTGCTCAGGGGAAAAGAGACGGCACGTGTGGTCGAGGCGGAATTTGGGGCGGCTCTAGATTCGACGCACGCGTTCTTGACTTCGTCGGGCAAGGCGGCCCTGATCACTGCCCTGCGAGCGCTGTCACGAATCGCGCCGGAACGCCGCCAGGTCGTCGTCCCCGCCTACACATGTTTCTCCCTCCCCGCGGCAGTCGCCAGAGCGGGGATGATCGCCGTGCCGGTCGACGTCGATCCCTCAACGCTGGACCTGGACCAAGAGGCTCTCAGGCGCGCAGTCAGCCCTGCGACGCTCTGCGTCATCCAAGTCCATCTCTTCGGGAGACCGGCGGACACTGCGGCGATAGGGGAGGTGTGCAGGGAACAGGAAGTCTTCCACATCGAGGACGCTGCGCAGGCGCTCGGCACTACGCATGATGGGAAGATGCTCGGGACGAGGGGCGACATCGGGATCTTCAGTTTCGGGCGAGGGAAGACGGTCACGTGCGGTGCCGGGGGGGCGGTGGTTACGCAGTCGGGGCGCGTCGGCGCGCTCCTTCGCGACGAGGTTGTACATCTCAGAGCCCCGGCATGGCACCACGAGACCGCAGCGCTTGTCTCCGTCGGCCTGATGGCGCTCTTCATCCGGCCGGCGCTCTACTGGTTTCCAGCAAGCCTGCCGTTCCTCGGGCTGGGTGAGACGGTATACGACACCGAGTTTCCAATCGCCAGGCTCTCGGGAATGCGTGCCGGTCTTCTGGGGCGCTGGCGGCGGAACCTCGAGCGGGGGAACGCTGCGCGGCAGGAGAACGTGGCGTGGTACTCCCAGCGGGTTCGCTGCGCCGTAGCCAGCGGCGACGACGCACCGCTGCTGCGATTTCCCGTGCTCCTCGCGACCGCGGGGCAGAAGGATCGTGCCCTGGATGCGTCTCGGAGGATGGGGCTGGGAATCAGCGGGATGTACCCCGCGGCGATTGACGAATTGTCGCAGGTGCGGGCCGCGCTGGGCCGGCGTGTCGAATGCGCGCAGGCGCGGGATATTGCACGTCGACTCGTGACGCTGCCGACGCATCAGCATGTCCGGCCGAAGGACCGCGAGCGCATCGTGGGGGCGCTGTGCTCCTGACGATCGCGTTCTGGTCTGCTGCAGCCTTTGTCCTGTACGCCTACGCGGGGTATCCGTTGGCGTTGTGGCTCATCGGGTTGTGCCGGACGCGGTCCGAGCGGCGAGAGTTCCAGTCCGAGGCGTTCTGCCCGACGGTGACGTTCGTCATCGCGGCACACAACGAGGAGCGGCGTCTCCCGGAGAAGCTGCAAAACACGCTGACTTTGGAGTACCCGCGCTCACGCTTGCAGGTGATCGTGGCCTCGGACTGCTCCACGGACGCCACCGACGAGATCGCGAGATCCTACTCCTCGGACGGCGTCACGCTTGTCCGGGCGACAGAGCGCAAGGGGAAGGAAAATGCGCAACGGCTGGCGGTCGAGGCGGCAACAGGTGAGGTGATCGTGTTCTCCGATGTGGCTACGATACTGCAGCCGGACGGTGTCCAGCGGATTGTTCGGGGGTTCGCTGACCCAACGGTCGGCTGTGTCAGCAGCGTGGACCGGTTCATCGAGGCCGACGGCAAAGTCAGCGGCGAGGGTGCCTATGTGCGGTACGAGATGCTCCTGCGCCGGCTCGAAACCCGCGCCAATACCCTTGTCGGCCTGAGCGGATCGTTCTTTGCGGCTCGGCGGGCTGTTTGCACGCCGTGGGCCACGGACCTGCCGAGTGACTTCAATACGGTGCTCAATTCCGTTCGCCATGGTCTGAGAGGAATTTCCGACCCGGAGAGCGTGGGGTACTACCGAAACATCGCGGATGAGAAGAAGGAGTACAGTCGAAAGGTGAGGACCGTTCTGAGGGGCATCTCGACGCTCATGAGAAGCCTCTCTCTCCTCAACCCGTGGACGTATGGGCTTTTCTCGTGGCAGCTCTTCAGCCACAAGCTGTGCCGATGGCTGGTGCCGTTCGCGTTGCTGCTGGCACTCGTGTCAAACTCAGTTCTCGCGGCAAAGAATCCTCTGTATCTTGCGACATTGAGCGTTCAGGCGGTGTTCTACGCGGCGGGAGTGGTCGGAATTGCCGCGCCAATGGTGGCACGCGCAGCCCTCGTCAAGATTCCGGCCTTCTTTCTCATCGTCAACATGTCGATCGTGTCCGCCTGGTGGCGATACGCGAAAGGCGAACGTCGTACTCTCTGGACTCCGTCCCAGCGTTGAGATCGGCGCAAGGTAGGCGTGTGAAGCTGCTTCTGCGTAGAGGAGTGGCGGGGCTTCTCCACGCGTCCGGGGCGCCGCTCAAGAGACTGCGCGGGAAGGTGTGCATTCTGGCCTACCATCGTGTGCTGAAGGACGGCCAGCTTCGGCCGCGTGCACTGCAGCCGGGCATGTACGTTCTGGAGGAAAGCTTTGACCGGCAGATGCGGTTCCTCTCCAAACACTGTGACGTGATCTCGTTTCCAGACCTGCTTGGACTCTGGGGGGAGCGCAGGTGGGATGGCAATGGACGGTACTGCGTGATCACGTTCGACGACGGTTGGGTCGACAACTATCTCAACGCCTTGCCGATACTTGCAGACCATCGGTTGCCGGCAACCGTCTTCCTGACCACCTCGCTGATCGGCACCAACCGCTGGTTCTGGCCGCAAAGACTCGGGCGGCTGCGCGAGCATTGTCTGGCCCAGGGTGTGAAGACTCAGTCGGGCGGTGGCCGAGAATCGATCGAGGACAGGGTCCTGTCGGAGATGAGCATCCTGCTCAACTACCAAGGCGCCGGCGACGCGGAGATGCTGGATCGTGCAGTGGAGAGCCTGAAGGATTGTCCCGAGCGCGTAATCGAGCAGGTACTCGGAGAGCTTGAGGAAAGAGCCGGAATGGCGGGAACTGACGAAAGGGCACTGCTGAATTGGGATGAAGTCCGCGAAATGTCCGAGAAGGGAATGAGCTTCGGCTCCCACGGCAGTTCGCACCGAATATTCACGCGACTCACCGTGCAGGAGATGGAGAATGAACTGGTCGAGTCATGGGAAAGCCTCCAGAGCCCTGGAGTCGCAGCGGTGCCCGTCCTCGCGTATCCCAATGGCGACTGGAATCAGAAAGTTGAGGACATGGCAGCCGAAGCCGGATATCGGGCGGCCGTCACTACGAGATTCGGACTTGAAGGATCAGCACCGAAGGACCTCTTCGCCCTGCGAAGGGTGTGTATTCACGACGACATAACTTCCACCGTCCCGACGTTCGCGATGCGGATCTCCGGTTTGCTCTGCAAGCAGACCGCCGAGCCATAGACAGTGCCGCTCTCGGTCCTTCAAGTATTTTCTGGTGATCTATGGGCCGGCGCCGAGGTGATGGTGTTCCACCTCATCGACCGCCTGGCGGCAGACCCCAATGCGCGCGTCACGGCCCTCGCCCAAAACGAAGGCGTTCTCGCGGCGAAGCTCAGAGAACGTGGCATTCAGGTGGTCGTTGTTCCGGAAGCCTCCACGTCTTTCGTGGGGGCTGTGCGGAAGGCCTTTTCGGCAATCCGTTCCCAACATTTCGATGTGGTGCACACGCATCGCTACAAAGAGAACCTCCTGGGCTTCTGTCTGAGCAAGTTGCTTCACGTCAAAGTCCTCGTCGCCACCATGCACGGGATGCCCGAGTCCCCGATTGCGCAGCGCGGACGCCCCCGGGGTCTCGGGGTGACCGCGAAAGGAAACCATCTGCTCCTGCGCCATGCCTTCAGCAAGGTCGTCGTGGTCTCCGACGATATGCGCAAGGTTCTTGTCGATCGCCACGGTTTCGCCTCGACGGATCTCGAGGTGATCCACAATGGCATCACCGTTCCCGCTGCAGTCGAGTCGGCTGAGAAGCGCGAGGCCGGACCGCTCCGGATCGGTACTGTCGGACGGTTTGTCCCGGTCAAGGACTACGCGCTGTTTCTCGAAGTTGCGGCGGCGATCGCGCGCGAGGCGCCCGATGTCCGCTTTTCGCTGCTCGGCGATGGACCGCTCAAGGAGGATCTGCGGCGCAAAGCCGAGAATCTCGGCATCGGCGAACTCGTCGAGTTCCGGGAGCCGGTCCCTGATCCAATGTCGTATTACGGATCGCTGGACCTCTATCTGAGCACGTCGGTTCACGAGGGCATACCGCTCAGCATCCTGGAGGCGATGGCGTGCGGAAGGCCCGTGGTGGCGCCGAGAGTCGGCGGTATCCCCGAAATTGTATCGAGCGATGCGGAGGGCTGCCTCGTGGACTCGCGGCGACCGGAAGACTTCGCCCGCGTGTGTCTGCAGCTCCTGGGCGACCGGCGACGAAGTATCGCAATGGGCCGCGCGGCGCGCGAGCGCGTACAATCTGCGTTCAGCGACAGGGCGATGGCCGATGCGTATCGGGATCTGTATCGCGGTCTGTTGACGGGGGAGGTGCGATGAAGCGGCTCGGAGCGCTGGCAGCGGTCGCCGTGATCGCCGCCTGCGGTGTACAAGGGGCCAGGGAGGTCAAGAGCGTGGCGTTGCCCTCGATGAAGGACGTATCTCCTGCGGCATGGGAGCGGCTGGCCGAGAGCAGGATCTACTTCGGGCATCAGTCCGTCGGTGACAATATCTTGAAGGGTGTCGCCGCCATCCTGCAGGGCGAGTCGGGCATCCGGCTTGCCGTGGTCAAGGGTGACACGGCGGCGGCGCTTGACCGGCCCGCACTCGTCCAATCAGCCATCGGCGTGAATGGCGAGCCCGACTCAAAGACGAAAGCATTTGACTCGATCGTGCGGTCCGGCGTAGGTGGCCGGGCCGACATCGCCTTCTTCAAGTTCTGCTTCTGGGATATCCGGGCTTCAACCGATGTCGCCGCCGTCTTCCGGCTCTACAAGCAAGTGCACGAGGCTCTTCGCAGGGACTATCCGGCGACCACGTTCGTTCACGTGACGGTGCCTCTGAGTGTGCACCGCGACGGGATTCGTCAACGGCTGAAGGCGCTGCTCGGCGAGGTGGATGCCTGGGACCTGGACAATGCAAAGCGGTCCGAGTTGAACGACCTCATCGTTCGTGAGTATGAGGGCAAGGAACCGGTCTTCGATGTGGCGCTTGCGGAGTCGACCCTCCCCGGAGGGGTACGGAGCACCTTTGCGATGGGGGGCAAGGCGGTGCCGTGCCTCGCCGCCGAGTACAGCCGCGACGGCGCGCATCTCAACGACCGGGGTGCCAGGTGGGTTGCAGAGCAGTTCCTGATCACGCTGGCACGGGTCGCCGAGGGGCGTGGAGGTCGGTGACGACAACGAAAGCGACTGAGGAGCCCGTCTTCATCCCCCACAAGGGCACGCAGCTCTTCGCGGTGCTCCACGCGCCGGAGCCGGCGAAGCGGCGGGACGTCGGCATCGTCTTCTGCGATCCGTTTGCCGAGGAGAAACTGTGGGCGCAGCGGCTGCTCGTCAACTTCGCGCGGACGCTTGCCCGGGAAGGTTTCTGGGTCCTGCGGTTCGACTGTCGCGGGCACGGCGACAGCGGCGGGGAGTTCGAGGAATCCACCGTCGGGACCAGGCTGTCTGACATCGCCAGAGCGACGGCATTCCTGAAGGAGCGCATGGGCCGTGGCGCGGTCGGCGTGTTCGGGCTGCGCTTCGGCGGCACGCTGGCTGCCCTCGCGGCCGGCGCGGGGCGCGGCATCGCGTTCGCGGTGCTCTGGCAGCCGGTCATGAGGGGCGAGGCGTACTTCCAGGAGTGCCTGAGATCCAATCTCGCGACGCAGATGGCGATCTACAAGAAGATCGTCCGGACCCGGGAAGACCTGGTCCGGCGACTCGGCGAAGGCAAGCCGGTCAACGTCGATGGATACCTCGTGTCGCCGGACTTCCATCGCGAGGCGTCCGCAATCGATCTGCAGCAGGAAGCGGCGAAGCTCAGGATTCCGTTGCTCCTCGTGCAGGTGTCCAAGGCGGAGGGCGCCAATCCCGAGAAGGGATACGCGGACTTCATCAACACGCTGCACGGCAACGGCGTTCCGGCGGCGTGTGTCGTCGTCCGCGGCGAACCGTTCTGGAAGGAAACGCGCTGGTACATCCAGGCCGTGGAGCCGCTGTTTGCGGAAACGTTGCGCTGGGTGAAGACGGCGGCGCAAGAAGGGGAGGGTCGCGGTGGAGCGCCCGATATCCTTCCTTAACAGGGACGGCCAGAGGCTGTTCGGGATCCTGCATGCCCCGGACGCGCCTTTGGCGCACGCCAAGGTGGCGGTGAACCTGCTCAATGCCGGCCTCAAGGGGAGGGTTGCGCCCAACCGGATCAGTGTCAGGATCGCCCGGGCACTCTGTGCACGGGGCTTTCCGGTCCTGCGGTTCGACGCCCACGGCGTCGGGGACAGCGAGGGAGAGCTGACCGGCGTGAACGAGCTGAACATGGACGTCTGGGGGATGATCCAGCGGGGCGCCCTCGTCGCCGACACGCTCGCTGCAAACGACGTGCTTGCGAGAGAGACGGGGAAAGACCGGATTGTCGTCTTCGGGCAGTGCGGCGGAGCCGTCACGGCCGCCCTGGCGGCGGCGGCCGACGGGCGAGTCCGCGCCGCCGTGCTCGTGGACCTTCCCGTCCGTCTCGTGTCGTCGAGCATCGACATGACCGATCTCTGGATGGACATCCATCCGCCGGGAGAGATGGTGAAGGAGTACCTCCGGAAGGCGGCGGACCCGCGCGCGTGGATGAAGTTGCTGCGGCTGCAGTCGAACTTCACCGGACTGCGGAAGGTGGTCTTCCGCGGTTTGGGTGCCGGGAGAAGAAAGGGCCTTCGGGGGGGTGCCGCGGGCCACCCGGTTTCCGACCGGTTCCTGTGGTCGCTGAAGGACGCCTGCGATTCCTTTCTCGCCCGCAAGGGGCTTCTCTCGTTCGTCTTTGCCGAGAACGACTTCTCGGTCAAGGAGTTCAGACAGGATCTCCTGCCGTTCCTGGACGGCGGGGGCAGGGGGCTGCCTCGCGGCGTGAGCCTGCACGTGATCAAGGACGCGAACCACATCTACACCGAAGAGGCCTGGCAGGCCGAGCTGTTCGGCCGGATCAACGCCTTCTTCGACGCGCCGGGAATCGGACAGTGAGGGGTCGATGACCGAGACCGTACTGCCGCGCCTGGCGGCCCTGCTGCTGCTGGCCCTCTGCGGTACGGTGCTGCTCAAGGAATCCCGGCTCGGCCGTGTGGCGCTCGCCAGCGGCCTGTTGCTGCTCGCGCTCGTTGAACTCTTCGACAGCCAGGCGCTCCGGGACGCGGAGCATCTGCTCGACTACAAGCGGTTCGTCCTCGTCTGCAAGTCGCTGATACCCATCGCCTTCCTGCTGTACGGCATGTCGTTCACGAAGCGGGCGGGCGGTTCGCGGGCCGCCGCCGCCGCGCCGCTGCTCGTCATCGCCGCGATCATGTGTGGCGGGGCGCTTCTCCTGCCGATCGAACAGTTCTACGCCGGCTACGACTTCTCGCACGGCAGGCTCCTGGTTCTCGGGAGCATCGGCTACTGGTTCTACCTGGGGCTCATGATCTTCTGCATTGCCGCGCTGGTGAACGTGGAACTGGTCTTCGGGGGCGTCAGGGGCGCGGACCGGGGGCGCCTGAGGTACGAGTTTCTCGGCGTCGGGGCGATCCTGGCGGTGATGATCTTCTACTTCAGCCAGGGGTTGCTGTATCGAGCCGTGAACATGGACCTCCTCCCCGCGCGGTCGGTGGTGCTGGCGGTCGCGGCGCTGCTGATCGGGTACTCCCGCCTCTACCAGGGGAGGACGGCGAGCTTGGCGGTGTCGCGCCAGGCCCTCTACCGGTCCGTCACGCTCGTCGCGGTCGGCCTGTACCTGCTTGCGCTCGGCGTGTTCGGCGTCGGGATGAAGCGGCTGGACCTGTCGGTAACGCCCGACGTCTCGGTCCTGGTCGCCGTGCTCAGCGGGCTCTTGTTCCTGGCGCTGCTGCTGTCGGAGGAGATCCGCCGGCGCGCCAAGCTGCTGCTGGCCAGGCATTTCTATGCGCAGAAGCACGACTATCGCGAGGAGTGGCTCGGCTTTTCGAACGCCCTCGCCGGCTGCCGCAGCCTCGGCGATGTCCGGACCGCGATCGTCGACCGGTATCGGCAGACCTTCGGCCTGCGCTTTGCGGCACTGTACGAGCGAACAGGGGGGAGCGATTCGTTTGCGCTCGCGGAAGCACAAGGGAGGACGGATCTTCCCGCGCGCGCCACGTTCAGCGACGGCTTGCTCGGCTATTTCTCCGAGACCGCGCGCGTGATGAACCCGGCAGACGGCGAGTACACGCCGACGGCGGCTGAGACGGTGTTCATGGAGGGCGCAGAGGCGTGGTTGCTCGTCCCGCTCATGTCGGAAGAACGGCTGGAGGCGTTCGTCGTCTTCGGAGCGCAGGTCGTGCCCGAGACCCTGACCTACGAGGACTTCGACCTGATGAAGATCATGGGCAGGCAGGCCGTGCTCTCCCTGAAGAACTTCCAGCTCGCGGAGGAACTGACGGAGGCGCGCGAGATGGCCGCCGTCGCCAAGGTGTCCTCGTTCGTGATCCACGACCTGAAGAATCTCGCCTACACGTTCTCGCTGATGATGGAGAACGCGGACGAGCACATCCGGGAACCCGAGTTCCAGGACGACCTCGTGACGTCAATCCACGGCACGGTGGCGAAGATGAACGCGCTGATCGCCAAGCTCAAGGCCTTTCCCGAGAAGCGGGAACTCGCCGTCGAGGCCGCCGATCTGGCGCAGATCGGCCGGGACAGCCTGGCCGAGGTCAGCAGCCTGAAGCGCGGCATCGCGTTTGAATCTTATTGTGCCGCTGCGGCGTCGCGCATGGACGTGCCGGAGATCAGGAAGGTGGCCCTGAATCTCCTGCTCAACGCCTGCGATGCGGTTGGGGGGTCGGGAACGATCAAGATGAGCACCGGTCGCCGCGGGGCGGAGGCATTTCTCCGCGTGGAAGACAACGGCTGCGGCATGTCCCCGGCCTTCATCCAGGGGCACCTGTTCAAGCCGTTCCGGACGACCAAGGAGAAGGGCCTCGGGATCGGGCTCTACCAGTGCCGGCAGATCGTCGAGGCGCACGAAGGGCGGATCGAGGTCGACAGCCGCGAGGG